>CACZSC010000024.1 GCA_902783755.1 uncultured Ruminococcus sp.
ATCAAGGTGACGACGCCATCTGTATGGGTGGTGCTCATCGCCATAGTGGTGCTCCTCGCCGGAATGCTCATATGGAGCATATTCGGAAGGGTCACCGTGAGGAACGACGACGGCACTGAGCAGCAGATCGCTCCCATCACCTACGTTATAAACTGACAGGCGGTAGAATACAATGTCTCATAAAAAGATAAAGCAGCCTGTCATGAAGGGACGGGTAAAGGTGCCTGTGGTCATGCAGATGGAGGCCCTCGAATGCGGGGCAGCATCCCTCTGCATGCTCATGGCATACTATGACAAATGGGTCCCTCTCGAGCAGGTAAGGAAGGACTGCGGGGTCTCCCGTGACGGTTCCAGGGCCAGCAACATCCTGAAGGCCGCGAGAAGCTACGGCTTCACGGCGAAGGGATACCGCTTCGAGCCAGAGACCCTCCGGGAGAGCGGAAGGTTCCCCTGCATAATACACTGGGAGTTCAACCACTTCGTGGTCTGTGACGGTTTCAGGGGAAACAAGGTATACCTGAACGACCCTGCGAAGGGCGACTATACCGTGTCCCTCGAGAGATTCGACGAGGCCTTCACCGGAGTCTGCCTGATGATCGAGCCGGGGGAGGGATTCGAGCCCGGCGGAAAACCGAAGAGCGTACTTGAATTCGCGAAGAAACGGCTCCGCGGAGCCGGCGCTGCAGTGGCCTTCGTGATGATAACCACGGTCATAGCCTCCCTTGCGGGGATACTGACGGCGGGCTTTTCCCGCGTCTTCCTTGACCAGCTGCTCACAGGGAAGTCCCCCGAGTGGTTCGTTCCATTCATTATAGGACTCAGCGTGCTGACGCTGATCCAGCTGGCCTCGGCCTGGATACAGGCCATATATTCCCTGAAGCTGGACGGAAAGATGGCCGTGGTAGGGAACAGCACCTACATGTGGAAGGTGCTCCGGCTCCCAATGGAGTTCTTCTCCCAGAGGATGGCCGGCGACATACAGATGAGGAAGGCCTCAAACGCTACAATAGCCAGCGAGATCGTCAACACACAGGCGCCGCTGATCCTCAACGCCGCCATGATGGTGTTCTACCTTGTGGTCATGATCAGGTATTCCTGGGTCCTGACCCTTGTGGGCGTGGCTTCGGTGCTCATACAGCTCCTTCTGTCATCTTTCATATCGAAGAAAAGGATCAACATAACAAGAGTTATGATGCGTGACAGCGGAAAGCTAGCGGCTTCCACCGTGTCGGGCATCGAGATGATAGAGACCATAAAATCATCGGGTGCAGAGAACGGATACTTCGAGAAGTGGTCCGGATACCAGGCGTCAGTGAATACACAGACCGTGCGCTACGCTAAGCTCAACCAGTATCTCGGCATGCTGCCCGGAACGATATCAAACCTTCTGAACGTGGCTGTCCTCATAATCGGCGTATGGCTCACCATGAACGGCCAGTTCACCGTGGGCATGGTCATGGCCTTCCAGGGATTCCTCGGAAACTTCATGGCCCCGGCCATGAGCCTCATCACCTCCGGCCAGCAGCTGCAGGAGATGCGGACCAGCATGGAGCGCATAGAGGACGTCATGGAATATCCCGAAGATCCCGTGACTGAGAGCAGCTCCTCCGACGAGGGCGTGAGCTACGACAAGCTCAAGGGCAACCTGGTCATGAAGAACGTGACATTCGGATACTCCCGTCTGGCTCCTCCTCTCATTGAGAACTTCGATCTTGAACTGAAGACCGGCCAGAGGGTGGCCTTCGTTGGCTCATCCGGATGCGGAAAATCCACTCTGTCAAAGCTCATATCCGGCCTCTACAGGCCCTGGAGCGGCGAGATCCTGTTCGACGGCAAACCCATCGACGAGATCGACAGGAGCGTCTTCACGGGCTCAGTGGCCGTTGTCGACCAGGACATTATCCTGTTTGAAGACACTATTGCGAACAATATAAAGATGTGGGACAACTCCATAGAGGACTTCGAGATGATAATGGCCGCGCGTGACGCCCAGATCCATACGGACATCATGCAGCGTGACGGCGGTTACCAGTATAAGATAACCGAGGGCGGCAAGGACTTCTCCGGCGGCCAGCGTCAGAGGCTGGAGATCGCGAGAGTCCTGGCCCAGGATCCCACCATGATAATCATGGACGAGGCCACCTCGGCCCTGGACGCCAGGACCGAGTACGACGTGGTAAAGTCCATAAAGGACAGGGGAATAACCTGCGTGGTGATAGCCCACAGACTGTCCACGATCCGTGACTGCGACGAGATCGTAGTCCTTGACCACGGCAAAGTAGTGGAACGGGGCACGCATGATCAGCTTATGGCGCTTGACGGGGCTTACAAGACCCTCGTCACGTCTGAATGAGGGGAGGGGATCTTATGGGATGGTTCGATGAACAGATCCGCTCAAGGAAACAGGCCGACGAGGCCGTGTTCGAGGATTCCTTCGTCAAGATGGCCGGAGCCGTCATGGGCAGGAGGATGACAGACGCCCTGAACGACGACAGGCAGATCACTGAGGACGCCATAGGCGAGATACTGAAATTCTACCGGGTGAAGCCGCAGGAAGTGCCGGATTCCATCAGGGACATGAACGAGGTGCTTGAGTTTCTGCTGAGGCCCAACGGCATCATGAGAAGGAACGTGGACCTCGGGAAGGGCTGGTACCGGGACGCGGCGGGAGCCATGCTGGGTACCCGCACGGATGACGGCAGCGTAGTGGCGCTTGTGCCCTCCGGACTCTCAGGATACAGATTCTTTGACCGCAAGAGCGGAAAGAACGTAAGACTGAACAGAAAGACAGAAAAGCTCATTGAAAAAGAGGCAGTGGCCTTCTACAAGCCGTTCCCCCTGACAAAGATGAACATGGGGAGCCTTTTGAAGTATATAATACAGCAGGTGTCAGTGGCAGACGTGGTGCTTCTCGTCATTTCCATGTTCGCTGTCGCTGCCATGGGACTGCTGATACCTGAGCTCAACAGGATGCTGTTTGCGGACGTGCTTTCATCGGGAAGCCTGTCTGCGCTGCTGGGCATAGCGGCCTTCATGATATGCGCCGAGATCAGCATCATGCTCATAACGGCGGTGAAGAGCCTGCTCACGTCCAGGATCAGCACGAAGCTGAGCCTGAACGTGGAGGCGGCGACCATGATGAGACTGCTGTCGCTTCCTGCGGATTTCTTCAAGAACTACAGCGCCGGCGAGCTCAGCAACAGATCTGAGAGCATAAACGGACTTTGCGATACCCTCGTGAGCATCGTGTTCTCGACGGGCATATCGTCCGTATTCTCACTCATTTACATAACACAGATCTTCATATACGCGCCTGCTCTCGTGGGCCCGGCCCTTACCGTCACTCTGATGACGCTGGCGGTCACCGTGGCCCAGATCCTCGTGAGGATAAGGATAATCAGGCAGAGGATGCTTGAAGACACCAAGGAGAGCGGCCTGAGCTACCAGCTCATATCCGGCATCCAGAAGATAAAGCTGTCAGGAGCCGAGAGGAGAGCCTTCGCCAAGTGGGGCACTCTGTATTCAAAGGGAGCGGAGCTGACCTACAACCCGCCCATGTTCCTGAAGATCGGTTCCGTCATAACCATGGCCATATCCCTCATCGGAACGATCGTGATGTACGTGACAGCGGTGGAAAGCGGGGTCTCGGTTGCTGAGTACTACGCCTTCAGTTCCGCCTACGGCATGGTCAGCGCAGCATTCATGGCTCTTGCCGGCATCGCAGCCAGCGCAGCCAACATAAAGCCGTCCCTCGAGATGGCAAGACCCATAATGGAGACAGTACCTGAAGTATCAGAGGACAAGACGGTCCTTACCAGACTTTCAGGCGGCATAGAGCTGAACAACGTGACGTTCAGGTACAGCGAGGACATGCCCCCGGTGCTGGACGACCTGTCGCTGAAGATAAGGCCCGGGCAGTACGTGGCCATAGTCGGCAAGACCGGATGCGGCAAGAGCACCCTCGTCAGGGTGATGCTCGGATTCGAGACGCCCCAGAAAGGCGCGGTGTACTACGACGGCCGTGACCTTAAGAAGATAGACCTGAAGTCCCTCAGAAGAAGGATCGGCACCGTCATGCAGGACGGGAAGCTGTTCATGGGAGACATATATTCCAACATAGTCATATCGGCTCCCTGGCTCACTCTTGACGACGCCTGGGAAGCTGCCGAGAAAGCCGGCATGGCTGAAGACATAAGGATGATGCCCATGGGTATGAACACCCTTATATCCGAAGGCCAGGGAGGCATCTCGGGAGGCCAGCGCCAGAGACTGCTGATCGCCAGGGCCATCGCCCCGAAACCGAAGATCCTGATCTTCGACGAGGCCACATCTGCTCTCGACAATCTTACGCAGAAGCAGGTGTCTGAATCCCTTGACGCCATGAAATGCACACGTATAGTGATTGCTCACCGCCTGTCGACCATAAGGCAGTGCGACAGGATCATAGTTCTTGACCAGGGAAGGATCATCGAAGACGGAACATATGATGAACTCATAGAGAAGAACGGCTTCTTCGCGGATCTGGTGGCACGCCAGAGACTTGACATGCCTGAAGAAAAGGAGGCGTAGAAGATGAGGATAGAAAGAGACGGGGAAAGGGTGACTGTCTTCGCGGAAGGAAGGATCGACGCCAACAACGCGCCGCAGTTCGCGGCCGACATGGAAACAGCCCTTGAGGGGACCACTGATCTTACCATCGAATGCACCGGTCTCGAGTACATATCGAGCTCCGGTCTCAGGGCGGTCATGCTCGCGCTGAAAACGATGGGAGACCGGGGACAGATAAGGATCACCGGAGTGAACGATTACGTATATACCATCTTCGAGGTGACCGGGTTCACCGAAATGATGGAGATCGATACGGCAAAAAAGAAAATTTGAATTTTTTTTCGTAAATCTGCTGCCACGGTCCGGGAATGTGTGTATAAAGAAGCGAAAGACAAAAACACACCCGCTTTCGGAAAGAGAGGTAAGGATGACAGAAAAGCAACTCAAACAGGCTTTCGAATACCAGAAGTTCGAGAGGAACCCGAGGCTTCAGGCCGTGATCGACGCCGTTCACGAGAGAGTCACGCTGAAGGAACTCAGCGATGAGGATCTCGACTGGGTGGCTGCCGCCGGAAGCGCTGAAGACGGGAAACCTGCAGGCATAAGGAAGCCTCAGAAACCGGAGGACGACCTATGATGACGGAAAGGGAGCTTGAGACGCTCTATACGGAATACATGGGTAAGGTCCTCGGATACATAAGATCAAGGGTAAGCGAGCCGCGGACGGCGGAGGATCTGTGCCAGGACGTGTTCGAGAAGACAGTCAGGTACAGGGACAGGTACGATCCGGATAAAGCCTCCCCTGGGACCTGGCTGTATACGATAACGAAGAACACCGTTCTGAATTATCTTACCCGCAAAAGACCCGCAGAAGAGATGCAGGAAGAGCTCACGGAAGAGACTGCCTCAGAGCTTACCGACGGATCTTTGCCGGAGGACAGCCTCATTACCGCCGAGACGCTCGGAGAACTGGCGGAGGCTCTTGAGGAGCTTCCGGAGGGGCTCTGCGACATCATAGTGCTCAGGTATTACGACGATATTCCGCTGAACGTCATAGCAACAAGGCTTGGCATCAGCTACGGAGCCGTGAAGCTGAGGCATCAGAAGGCCCTGAAGATACTCAGGGACAGGATCTCAGGATAACATAAAAGAAAGATATCTATCAAACAAAAAGGAGAATACAGTATGGAAAGAAATATGCCGAATGAAAAGATGGCGGAGCTCCTTAACGGGCTCACCGGGGAGCAGAAGGAAAAGGTAAAAGCATGCAAGACTGTAGACGAACTGACATCTCTTCTGAGCGGTCTTGGCGTTGCATTGCCGGATGAACTGCTGGATAACGTCTCGGGCGGAGGAGCAGAAGAAGATCTGGATTTCATTCTCAAGCTTACCAAGTGGGATGAAGAGTGCAGCCGGCGCGGGATCGATGTGCACGACGGTTACAGGCGGGATCAGGTGTGGCGTGAGCTTTTCCCGAACGGATAGACTGACAGCAGCGAAATAAAGATTGCCCTTAAAGATCTTAAATATGGAAAACGTGTCAGTCGGCCCTTGGTTTTGCAGGATGACGCGTCCCGTAAAGTGAAGGAGGAAATACAATGAAAGAAAACGAACAGAAAGAATTGAAAAAAGAGACCAAGGAAGTGCTGAGCGACGAATCACTGGATGATGCCGCGGGCGGCGTTCAGGCAGGAATCATCACGATAGGCGGTTCAGGCGAATTCGGACCGAAACATGAGAAAGAAGAGAAACCGAAGCAGCGCACATGGTTATAATCAAATAATTGTTTGTAAATAAAAATTTTTGAACAAAAGACAACGATCGAAACATGAAGGAGAGAACAAAAATGGCAGACGAAAAGAAAACAAAAAAGATCGAACTGAACGACAAAGAGATCGATGAAGCTGCGGGCGGAGTGATCATCAAGGGTAAGGGAAAGTCAAAGAAGCCATGCCAGATATGCGGAGCCGAGGTCGCAAACGAGAGAGAAGTATACTGTGACAATTGCAAGAAAGACATGGGACTTTGATTCCTTAATAATAATATTATCAGAATAAGGAGATAAAACAATGGACGAAAAGAAAATCAATGAGATCAAAGGCGCGGAAGAGATATC
>CACZSC010000025.1 GCA_902783755.1 uncultured Ruminococcus sp.
CTCCGAGCTTGGCTGGCCGGTACACGCGGGCATCATCAACGGCGTGGGCCAGGGCAGGTTCAACCCGGGCGGAGACCTGACCACAGAACAGGCCATCCTCATCACATACAGAGCTCTCGGAGCACTGAAATAATACTGTAAAAAACCGGGAGTCTGGTATATAATACTGAAAGGAAAAAATCCTTTATGAGAAAGATATCTCTGATCATCCTGATAGCGGCACTGGCCATGATACTCGCAGTGGCGGCGAACGCTGCGGTGGGCGAAGTGGCCTACGCCCGAAAGACCGACAAGGCCCCAAATATGGATGAGATAGATGAATCCTGGGGCGAGCCTTCGATCTACGTCACGAAGGACAATCCCAACGCGGAACTGGTTAAATACTGGCAGGAGTTCATAGACACCTGCTACTATACCACCTCGGGTACGGGCCCCAACGGAAGGACCACGATAGTTCCCGAGGACTCAGCATTCTGGATGTATTTCCTCTATGATGAAAAGAACATGTACATCGGGTTCAGGACCCATGACGAGCATATAACCGGAGGCGCCGGAGGGGAGGAATCCCACAGGGGCGACGGCATCCACATGTGGCTGCAGCCTCTCGCCGACATGAGGGACCCCTACGGCGAGGACGGATGTTCCTCCGATGAAACTCCCGAGGAAAAGGCTGCGGACGCCTCAAGGTGCTTCTACTTCTGGGACCTGCAGTTCGACGACTGGACCACAGGCTGGGGATACGGCTGCGACCTGCTCGACGAGCCGCCGAAGATCATCCAGTTCGATGACGGGCGTGACGAGCTCCACTGCGTCATTAAGATCCCGCTCTCACAGTACGGCCTGAAAGGCAAGGATCTTCACGGATTCGAGTTCGGCATGACTGTAATGAGAGTCAGCAGCATAAGCCTTTATGACGAAGGATACGCGGGCTGGCTGGCATGGGGCAAGACCCTGGTGGAATACGGTCAGAAGCCCCAGAGCGTAAACACCGTGATCCTGTATGATCCCGCGAGAGGGATTCCGGGATCTGCAGAAGACACGGAAACCGGGACAAAACCTAACCTCGACGGAGTTTCAAGCTGGGCTCTGACAGAGGTCGAGGCCGGGATCGCGGTAGGGCTTGTGCCCCACAATCTCCAGTCAAACTACACGTTACCGGTAACGAGAGGCGCGGTCGCGCAGATGTTCATAAACCTGCTTGAAAAGGCAGCAGGCAAGAGCATTGAGGCTATAATGGCTGAAAAACACGTCTCGATAAACGAGGGAGCCTTCGAGGATACCACCGACAGGGCAGTGCTTGCAGCAAACGCGCTGGGCATCATAAACGGGACGTCGAAGACGAAGTTCTCGCCGGACGGGACCCTGAAGAGAGCTCAGATAGCGGCCATCATAAACCGTGTCGCGCGTGTCATGGGAATCGATACCGAAGGATTCACGCATGAGTTCACCGATATCACCGGAAACTATTCGTGGGCCGACACGGAGCTTGGCTGGCCGGTACACGCCGGAGTGATCAACGGCGTGGGCCAGGGCAGGTTCAATCCGGGCGGAGACCTGACCACGGAACAGGCAATTCTTATCACCTACAGAGCGCTGGGCGCTTTGAAATAAAGTAAACAGAAAAGGACAACGACAATGAAAAAACTGGCAGTTTTCGTCATTTGCGTGGTAATGCTTCTTACGCTTGCCACAGTGGCTTCCGCGACATTCGGAACGGTAGTGGAAGCAAGAAAAGCAAAAACACAGCCGAACCTTAAGTACATAGATGAGACGTGGGGCGAGCCCGTCGCGACGAACATCACATCAGCGACCGCCAACACATATCTGTGGCACTACTGGTCTGAGTGGGCTGACACCGCCATGTACAGCCACGGAGGAACCGGGCCCAACGGAAGGACTACATTCTATGTAGAAGACGATCCGATGGATCTGTATATACTCTGGGACGACAACTATCTGTACTTCGGCCTAAAGGTCACTGATACGGATATAGTGGGCAGCGCCACCAGATACAGGGGCGACGGAGTCCATCTTTGGTTCGAACCTGCTGAAAACGTGGAAGACCCGAAGGAAGGCGTCAACGTTGACCAGCAGCCTTATGACGACAGACTGTTCATATGGACCCTTGCCGTCGATGACTGGAACACGGACCTTGTAAACGTATGCGCGACTCTGGATCCCGCGCCGATAATCAATACCGACCCTGCAGAAGTCGGTGACGACGGGTTTGACGCCATAATCGCCATCCCGTGGAAACTTGTGGTTCCCGAAACGAGAGACAGGAACAGGCTCGTTAAGGACGGCGGACAGTTTGCTATCGCGTTCATGAGGATCTCCGCCACTTCCCAGACATGCCTCGATATGTCCGGGAATGTAAAGGACGACCAGGGATATGCAGGCGGTCTGTGCTGGGGAAAGTTCCTCGCGGCGAATGACGAGGAGTATGCAAGGCCCACCAACAAGAGCCTCAACACCGTGAAACTGAGTTCACAGTATGCTGACCAGACATACAAGCCGGCTGAGACCGAACCGGCTGAGACTGAACCGGAGGAGACCGAGCCAGTAGAGACGGAGACTGAAGAGGCTGAAGGCATCCCCGTGAACCTTGACGGAGTATCAGACTGGGCAAAGACGGAAGTCGAAGCAGGGATCAGAGAGGGCCTCGTTCCCGAGAACCTCCAGGCGAACTATACGTCTCCCGTAACGAGAGGTGCTGTAGCCCAGATGTTCGTCAATCTGCTCGAGAAAGCATCCGGAAAGAGCATAGACGAGATCATTGCCGAAAAAGGCGCTGAGATCAACGAGGCCGCCTTTGAGGACACCACTGACAGAGCCGTTCTCGCAGCCAATGCTCTCGGTATCATCAACGGTACCGGCAAGGGCAAGTTCTCACCGGACGGGACTCTGAAGAGAGCTCAGATCGCCGCGATCATAAACCGTGTCGCACGTGTCATGGGTATCGAAACCGAGGGATTCACGCACGAGTTCACCGATATCACGGACAACTATTCGTGGGCTGATCCGGAACTGGGCTGGCCGGTGCATGCAGGCATCATCAACGGCGTGGGACAGGGCAGGTTCAACCCCGGCGGAGACCTTACCACGGAACAGGCTATCCTTATCACATACAGAGCGCTCAGCGCCCTCATCCCCCAGGCTGAATAATGACAGACAGAAGAACCTGGCCCGCGGCGCTGTCGATCCATCCGGCGGACATGATTCCGAGAAAACTGTCGGAACTGTCAGAGGCCGGTATACACCAGGCTGAACTGTCAATGCCGGTCAGGGAAGATGCGTTCGGAGATTTTGATTTTCCACGCCGGTTCCCGGAACTGAGAAAGAATGCCCGGGAACTAGGGGTGGATATATCGTCGGTCCATCTTCCGTACTGTCCGTGGGACGTCAGCCCTGAAGACCCGGACGCAGATATCAGGGAAAAGACCGTCACTCTCCAGTGCGGGCTCATCTCGGCAGCGGCGGAGGCCGGAGTGGACAAGTGCATCATGCATCCGTCGAAAGACGGCTGTCCCGACAGCGAAAGGGAAGACCGTCTCAAATGGTCCATGGAAAGCGTCTGGAAGATAAACGGGCATGCGAAAAGATGTGGAGTGACTCTGTGCCTGGAGAACCTCCCGAGGAAATGTCTCGGGCGTACTCCCGGTGAGATGCTCATGTATCTCGAAAACATCCCGGGTCTCAGGATGGTTATGGATCTCAACCACAGTCTTCTGCAGGACAATGTAAGCTTCATACATGAAGTCGGGAAATGGATAGTTTCGCTCCACGTCTCGGACTATGATCTCATTGACGAGAAGCACATGCTCCCCGGGTACGGAAAGAACGACTGGGACAGCATACTGAAGGCCTTGGAGGAAGAGGACTACGGCGGAAGGTTCCTGTATGAACTGAGATCTGATTACGGATACACGTATAAGGAGATCGCTGCGAACTACAGAAGGTACATATTCGGAGAAAAAATAAACACTGATAAAAAAGAAAGGCGGTAATACAGATGACCCTTGACGAACAGGATCTGAGGGAAGGCCTGAAATTCATAGTCGGCACCTGGCAGCCCGAATACGTGGTGAGCCTGTTTTCAAACGACCTGGCCCATATCCCGGCTTCGGAATTCAAAACAAAGGACGGAACGGATTTTTCCGGTCTGAAATTCAGATTTTTTGAGGACCACAGCCTGGAGTTCAGTTTCGGAGACAAGAGATCGGCCGGAACATGGGAACAGACCGGGTGGGGCACCTTCCACTATACGCTCGACGATCTGGTCGAGGTCCCGGAGGGCTCATTCAGAGATGCTGTTGAGACCCTGCAGATGATGGAAGGCAGACTTCTGGTATTCGGCTTGGGCTTCCTCAGCATCGCTATGAGCAAGACTGAGGAGGGCACCGTGACGGAGCCCGAAAAGAAACCTGATATCGGGGATATCGAGGCAAGTCCGGAAGACCTGGCCATGACGGATATCGTCGGCACATATAAGGTGGCAGAGACCATGGCGTTCATCGACGACGATTTCAAACTGTTCCCGGTCGAAGTCATACTGGAAGATCTCAAGAAGAAGCTTGAATCCGGTGAGATCGATGAAGAGGAATACGCTGACAGCCTGAAGTCCACTGAGATCATCGTCGAATTCACCCCTGAGCATACAGTCACACAGTGGATGAAGCTTCCGGGCGGGATCTCCGAGGAGGAGATCAAGGCTGCACTCGAGGAGGGCGAGATCAAGGCTGTGAAGAACGGTATGTTCAGCGCCGGTGAGAACGAGTGGAAGGCGCTTGACGGCAAATACTACTTCAATTCCAACGAGCAAAGGGAAGTGTTCGGAGAGGAACAGTCCCCGTGGGACGAGCTTACGTTCGATGAGAACGGACTCATGAACTTTGCAGGCGGGATGATGAAGCTGAAGAAGATCTGAATCACGCAAAACAAAAACGGCTCCGGAACCATATGGGCTCCGGAGCTCTTTTGCTGTGGGGTATTCTGTTATCTGAGTGAATCCGCGAACTGTTCCGCGGTCCTTGGGGATCTGCCGCCTTTTTTCAGAGCGAAGGCCTCCGCCTTTGTCCTGAAGTCGGGATCGGGTTCGATCCCTTTTCTTTTTGCCAGGACTTCCGCTATATGGAGATATGTCTCCTTGTCGGGTTTCTCAAAGTATATGGTTATCCCGAACCTGTCTGACAGGGACATCAGCTCCTGCAGAGTATCGTTCCTGTGAACGTCGTCCGATCTGTCGGAAAAGTTCTCCTTCACGATATGCCGGCGGTTGCTCGTGGCATATATGACTGCGTTGTCTGCCTTTGCCGAGGTGGATCCCTCCAGTACTGCTTTCAGCATGCTGAAGCTGTCGTCATTTTCCGAGAAAGAAAGGTCGTCTATGAATATGATGAACTTCAGCGGGTTCCCTGATATCTTCCCGAGCACGAAGGGCAGGGAGAATATCTGGTCCTTCCTTATCTCTATGAGGCGCAGTCCTTCCTTTGAGAAAAGGTTGGCCGTGGCCTTTACGGACGAGGACTTACCGGTACCTGCGTCACCGTAGAGGAGCACGTTAGAAGCGGCTTTCCCGGAGAGGAGGTTCTCGGTGTTCCGGATGAGTATGTCTCTCTGGGATTCATATTTGACGAAACTTTCCATCGTGACTGTGTCCGGGGATTCGGACGGGACTATCTCGTCGCCGTCAAGGCGGAACATGGTATGAGACGCGAAGATGCCGTAGCCCAGCCTGGAGATGTTCTTCAGCCTCATACCGTAGTAATCGGACAGATTTGTATACTCGTTGTCAAATACGGGAACATACGGACCTGAATACAGGGACGCGGGTGTCAATGTCGTGAGGGACGTAAGGATGTCCAGCTCCGCTTCGGCGTTTTTTTTCACTGCCTGCGGGACCGTTTCTCCTTTTGCCACAGCCCTTACGTAAACGTTATCGCTCTCCGCCAGGGCGGACTTCAGCCAGTCGGAAAAGCTGAATCCGTATTCTGCAAGGGAGTTGACGAACTCTCCGTAGATCGCCGGTACGTCAGGTCCGGGCCAGTGACTGTCATGTGACGAGAACTCAAGAAACAGCTTCAGATTGAACAGCGGTCTCTTCCCGTTAAGTTCCCTGAACACCGCGAATGATGCTATCTTTTTTGACAGGGAATCGGCTTCTTTTGAGTCCATAATCCTACCCTCTGAATTCGTTTATGATGGCGCCTTTGTCTGCCGGACCCACCTGGGCGGCGTATCTGGCAAGGGCTCCTTTTATATCTGTCTTTATCTTCAGCACGGTCTCCGCTTTTCTCTTTTCCAGTTCTTCGCCGGAGACTTTCAGTTCTATCCTGTACGATGGGATATCTATCGATATGATATCCCCCTCATGAACGTAGGCGATGGGTCCGCCGCGGACGGCTTCGGGGCAGATGTGACCGATGGCAGCGCCTCTCGTGGCACCTGAGAACCGTCCGTCTGTTATGAGGGCAACGTCTTTGTCTAGACCGATGCCGGCTATGGCTGATGTCGGGGAGAGCATCTCCCTCATCCCGGGCCCGCCTGCGGGGCCTTCGTACCGGATGACCACCACGTCGCCCTTTTCGATCTTTCCGGCGTAGATGGCTGCTATGGCCTCTTCCTCGCTGTCAAAGACTCTTGCAGGGCCTTCATGAACCAGCATTTCCGGAGCGACCGCAGATCTCTTTACGACACATCCTCCGGGAGCAAGATTGCCCTTGAGCACCGCGATGCCTCCCGTTTTGCTGAAGGCGTTATCCGCGGGACGGATGACATCCGGATCGAGATTCTTCGCATTCCTTATGTTTTCGGCGAGGGTTTGCCCGGTACAGGTCATGACCGAGGTGTCGATTACGCCGAGGCCCTCGAGCTCTTTCAGCACCGCATAGACACCGCCCGCCTCGTCCAGGTCCTCCATATATGTGGGGCCTGCCGGTGCCAGGTGGCAGATGTTCGGCGTGTGTTCCGATATCTCATTGACCGATTCCAGATCAAAGCTTATTCCGCATTCGTTCGCAATGGCCGGAAGATGCAGCATGCTGTTGGTGGAGCAGCCGAGGGCCATGTCAGCCGTGACGGCGTTCCTTATTGCCGCCTCCGTGATGATGTCCCTGGGCTTTATGTTCTTTCTTACGAGCTCCATTATCTGCATGCCGGCGTGTTTGGCAAGCTCTATCCTCTTTGAGTAGACCGCTGGGATCGTTCCGTTCCCGCGCAGGGCCATTCCCAGTACTTCGGTCAGACAGTTCATGGAATTGGCGGTGTACATGCCGGAGCATGAGCCGCAGGTGGGACATGTCTTCTCTTCGCACAGTTTCAGTCTTGCGTCATCGATCTTTCCTGCCGAATATGCGCCTACTGCCTCGAACATGCTTGAAAGGCTGGTCTTTTTTCCGTCGACCCTGCCGGCCAGCATTGGTCCTCCGCTTACGAATATGGTGGGGATGTTCACGCGGCACGCGGCCATGAGAAGGCCGGGAACGTTCTTGTCGCAGTTGGGGATCATGACAAGGCCGTCAAAGCCGTGGGCCAGCGCCATAGACTCTGTGGAGTCGGCTATTATATCCCGGGTAATGAGGGAATACTTCATCCCCGTGTGCCCCATGGCGATCCCGTCGCAGACAGCGATGGCGGGGAACACTATGGGGGTGCCGCCGGCCATGGCGACGCCAAGCTTTACCGCTTCACAGATCTTGTCAATGTTCATGTGGCCCGGGACGATCTCGTTGTATGAGCTCACGATCCCTATAAGGGGACGGGACTGTTCCTCCTCCGTGAGTCCCAGGGCATGGTAGAGGCTTCTGTGCGGCGCGTTGTGGAAACCGTCAACGATCGTATCTTTTATCATGGTGATTGAAGTATGGGGAAAACCGCGCGGTTTCCCCCATTTCCTTTCGATGTTATCAGTTGTTGATGAGCTTGTCCTCGTCGCTCCAGCTGTACAGCTTGCGGACTTCCTTGCCCACTGTCTCAGCGGGATGCTCGCTCGCGAGCTTCCTCATTGCGTTGAAGTGGACCTGCTTGCCGGCGTCAGACATCTCAAGCAGGAATTCCTTCGCGAAGGAACCGTCCTGGATGTTCTTCAGGATCTGCTTCATGGTCTTTCTGGTCTCTTCGGTGATGATCTTCGGACCGGTGACATAGTCACCGTATTCGGCTGTGTTGGAGATGGAGTATCTCATGCCTTCGAACCCGCTCTGGTAGATCAGGTCGACGATGAGCTTCATCTCATGGATGCACTCGAAGTACGCGTTCCTTGCGTCGTATCCGGCTTCCACAAGTGTTTCGAAACCTGCCTGCATCAGAGCGCATACGCCTCCGCAAAGGACTGCCTGTTCACCGAAGAGGTCTGTCTCGGTCTCTGTCCTGAACGTGGTCTCGAGAACGCCAGCGCGGGCGCCGCCGATGCCGAGGGCATAGGCCAGAGCGATATCAAGAGCGTCTCCGGTGGCATCCTGCTCGACTGCCACGAGGCAGGGAACTCCCTTGCCCGCCTGGTACTCGCTCCTAACGGTATGGCCGGGTCCCTTGGGAGCTATCATTATGACGTTCACGTTTTTCGGGGGTTTGATGCATCCGAAATGGATATTGAATCCGTGGGCAAAGGCAAGCGTCTTGCCCTCGGTGAGGTTAGGTTCGATGGATTCCTTGTAAAGGGCTGCCTGTTTCTCATCGTTGATGAGTATCATGATGATGTCGGCTGCCTTTGCGGCCTCGGCGCTCGTCATGACCTTCAGTCCGGCAGCTTCGGCCTTGGCCCAGCTTTTGCTCCCGTTGTAGAGACCTACGATGACGTTCACGCCGGAGTCTCTCAGATTGAGGGCGTGTGCGTGTCCCTGGGAACCGTAGCCGATGATGGCAACGGTCTTTCCGTTCAGCTTTGCAAGATCACAGTCCTGCTGGTAGTAGATGTTCTGCATGGTTTGCCTCCGTTATCACATTAGGACCGTTGAGCCGCGCTCAAGGGCGACGGCGCCGGTTCTGCATATTTC
>CACZSC010000026.1 GCA_902783755.1 uncultured Ruminococcus sp.
CATCTCGGGGATACCGTGATTGATTTCGGGATCCGCGTGATAAGGTCTGCCTGCTATAACTATGCCTCTTCCCTTTTCCTGCTCCATCTTCGCGAGGAGTTCTCTTCCCTTTGCCGCTATATCGGCTTTGGCGGCCGCCTGTTCATTCCACGCTGCTTCCGCGGCTTCAGCCGTCTCCGGGCCCGGGATGCCCCACACCTCCCTGCAGAAAGATACGAGCCTCTTCCTGACAGTCCGGAGATCCGTGAACGCCATGAACGGTCTGAGGTACCGAACGGACCCGTGAGCCAGATCCTCCACGTTGTTCTTTATGTTTTCCGGATATGAGACCACTATGGGACAGTTGAAATGGTTCTGCGCGCTTCCCGTTTCCTGTTTCTCATAAAAGACACAGGGATGGAAAATGGTCTTGACGCCCTGGTCTATCAGCCACTGGACATGGCCGTGGGCGAGTTTTGCAGGGTAGCACTCGGACTCGGAGGGAATCGACTCCATCCCGAGTTCGTAGATCCTGCGTGTCGACAGTGGGGAAAGGACTACCGAGAATCCGAGTTTCCCGAAGAACGTTGCCCAGAACGGGTAGTTCTCATATATGTTCAGTACCCTTGGGATTCCTATCTTTCCTCTTGGCGCTTTTTCTCCGTCCAGAGGCTTGTACCCGAATAATCTTTTCAGCTTGTACTCAACGAGATTCGGAGCTTTTTTTGTTTCCCCGCCCCCGAGAGGCCTTTCGCATCTGTTGCCGGTGATGTGCCGCCTTCCGCCTGAAAACCTGTTGACGGTGAGCAGACAGTTGTTCGAACATCTGCCGCAACGCACGGTGGAGCTTTCATACTGCAGTGACTCGATCTCATCAAAAGACAGCATCCCTGATTTTTCAAGAGACCTTTCGCGGGCCCTGTCCCTGGCGATAAGGGCAGCTCCGAATGCGCCCATTATCCCCGAAATATCGGGGCAGACCGCAGTACATCCCGCTATAATCTCAAAGGCCCTGAGGACTGCGGTGTTGTGGAACGTACCGCCCTGAACAACAACGTGCTTTCCGAGATCTGATGCGCTTCCCAGTTTTATGACTTTGAAAAGGGCGTTCTTGACGACGGAATACGCCAGTCCGGCCGATATGTCGCTGACCGATGCGCCTTCCTTCTGCGCCTGTTTGACGTTCGAGTTCATGAACACGGTACACCGTGTTCCAAGGTCGACCGGGTTTCGTGCATATAGGGCTTCCTTAGCGAATTCTTCTGCCGAGTAGCCGAGTGACGTAGCGAAGTTCTCTATGAAAGATCCGCATCCGGACGAGCAGGCCTCATTCAGAATGACGTTTTCCACGGTGCCCTGTTTGAGTTTGATGCACTTCATGTCCTGACCGCCGATGTCGAGGACGCAGTCCACATCGGGATCGAAGAATGAAGCCGCGGTGCTGTGGGCTATGGTCTCCACTTCACCTTCGTCAAGGGAAAAAGCGGACTTCAGCAGGGCTTCGCCGTAACCCGTGGAACAGGAGCATGCGATCTCTGCTCCTTCAGGCATCTCATCCCTCATCTTCAGCAGAGCTCTCTGTGCGGTTCTGACCGGATTTCCCATGTTTCCGGAATAGAAGGAGTACAGAAGCTGCCCGTTCTCTCCGATCAGCGCCATTTTCGTTGTAGTGGAACCGGCGTCTATACCGAGATAGCATCTGCCCCTGTAACCGGACAGTTCTTCCTTCTCGACCGAAGCCAGGGCATGTCTCAGCTTGAAATCATCGTAATCTTCCCGTGTCTCGAAAAGGGGCGGAAGCCTTTTGATCTCAAACTCCATGGATATGCCGGATTCGAGCCGGTTTATGAGCTTCTTTATCGAAACCGCGTCTTCCGTCTCAGATGCTTCATAGGCCGCTCCGAGTGCGGCGAACAGATGTGAGTTGTCGGGATCCACGGTGGTTTCCTCAGTAAGATTGAGGGTCCTTATGAAGGCGTTCTTAAGTTCTGGCAGAAAATGCAGCGGGCCGCCAAGGAAGGCGATATTCCCTTTTATGGGTTTCCCGCACGCGAGCCCGGATATGGTCTGGTTCACCACGGCCTGAAAGATCGACGCCGCGAGATCCGCGGTATCCGCGCCCTCGTTCACGAGCGGCTGTATGTCAGTCTTGGCGAACACGCCGCATCTCGCTGCGATCGGGTAGATCCTGCTGTATCGGGAGGCCATATCGTTGAGTCCCGCCGCGTCGGTCTGCAGAAGAGCCGCCATCTGGTCAATGAAGGAACCGGTCCCGCCGGCACACACCCCGTTCATGCGTTCTTCGACGTTCGTTCCTTCAAAGTATATTATTTTGGCGTCTTCACCGCCCAGTTCTATCGCCACGTCCGTCCGGGGATACAGTTTTTTCAGCGCATCAGCCACTGCTGTGACTTCCTGAACGAAGCCTATGCCCAGAGCCTTGCCCAGGTTTATAGATCCGGAACCCGTTATCATCATCCTGAGGCCGCAGTTTCCAACCTGCCGGACAGCTTCAGAGAGAAGATCGGCCAGCGTTTCCTGGATCTTCGAGCAGTGCCTCCTGTAATCACTGAAAATGATCGCGTCGTCATCGTCGATCATAACAAATTTTACAGTTGTAGAACCTACGTCTATGCCGGCTCTGTAGTCCTTCACGCGATCATCCCCTTTTTTCGAATTTTATTAATTGTATCATATCGCACCGGAGGAATAATCGGCTTTTATGTGAACATGCTTTTAATTTTTCCTTCGCACAGTGAATATGGATGGCAGGCCTGCCGAAGCGTCAGATTATGTTATATTCCCCCGTTTCTGTTAAATAATCTGAATAATGGCAGGCGTTAACATTCATTTGCCCAAATTTCCTCTACTTACGGCTATACAGATGTGCAATATATACAAAAATAAGGTTGACACTTTTCCTTTTTTACGATAGAATAAGGTCAGTCAGATCCGCATCCGAACTATAAATTGAGGAAGACATATGAACGAGGACTTCATTCTAGAACTGCGGGGAATAACAAAGATCTTTCCCGGCGTAAAAGCCCTGAACAACGTTCACTTCCAGCTGAAGAAAGGTGAAGTACACGCCCTTATGGGTGAGAACGGAGCCGGCAAATCCACGTTTATCAAGGTCATCACGGGAGTGTACACCCCGGAAGAGGGCCAGATATTCCTGGACGGCAAGGAAGTAAAGTTCAGGGGAACCAGAGATTCCCAGGAACTGGGGATCGCAGCGGTCTACCAACACCCCACCACTTACCCGGACCTCTCGGTCACCGAAAACATCTTCATGGGGCACCAGATCATGAAGGGTCCCATGATGGACTGGAAGGCAATGCACAAAAAGGCTGCGGAACTTCTTGGAAGGCTCAACGCCAACTTCGATCCAAAAGCAGAGATGGGCACCCTCAGCGTAGCACAGAGGCAGATGGTCGAGATCGCGAAAGCGCTTTCCACCAATGCCAGGATCATCATCCTGGACGAGCCGACAGCCGCCCTGACGGCAAACGAGTCCAAGGAACTCTACCGCATAGTAAAACAGATGCGGAACGAAGGAGTCTCGATAATCTTCATCTCTCACCGGATGGAGGACATGTACGAGCTTGCTGACCGGGTCACGGTATTCCGGGATGCTCAGTACATAGGCACATACGACGTTAACGGGATAACCACTGCTGATCTTGTAAAGGCCATGGTCGGCCGCGAGATCAAGGACATGTATCCGAAGCCTGTAGTCGACATCGGAGACGAGGTCCTGAGGATCGACCATCTCTCCAGAACGGGATATTTCAGGGATGTATGTCTGGACGTGAGAGCCGGCGAGATCGTCGGGCTCACAGGCCTTGTCGGCGCCGGGCGCACCGAGGTTATGCAGAGCGTGTGCGGCATAACGAAGCCCTCAGCCGGATCCGTTTATCTGAACGGAAAGAAAATGAAAGTCCGCAAACCCATAGACGCCATGAAACAGGGGGTCGTGCTCCTGCCGGAAGACAGGCAGAAGGAGGGACTCATCCTTTCCTGGGGCCTCGGAAGAAACGTCACCCTTCCCATACAGGATGACCTTTCCAAGGCCGGATTCAGTGACAACAAGACTGAGAACAAACTCGCGAAGGATCATCTCGAATCCGTGGACACAAAGGCCGTTACAATCTTCGATGCGGCATCTTCTCTGTCAGGCGGGAACCAGCAGAAGGTGGTCGTAGCCAAGCTGCTGGCCCAGAAGGGCACCAAAGTGATCATCATGGACGAGCCCACAAAGGGCGTCGATGTCGGGGCAAAGGCTGAGATATATTCAATAATGGGCGATCTTGCCCAGCAGGGCTATGCCATCATAATGATATCTTCCGAGATGCCTGAGATACTGGGCATGTGCGACAGGATATTCGTCATGTGCAACGGCCGCGTCAGCGGATGTCTCGACAGAGCCGAGGCAGACCAGGAAAAAATACTCCACCTTGCCATGCTGACCGGCGGTGAGAAGGAGGAGGCATCATGAAATCTGTTCTCCGTAAGATCACAAGTGTCCGCGAAGTCAGTCTGGCTCTGATACTGATACTGCTGTTCATAGTGGTAGACATCCTCTCCGGAGGAACGTTCCACAGCGGCACCAACATAGCGGACATCTTCAGGAACAACGCTCTGACGCTCATAATGTCCGTCGGCATGCTGATGGTTCTCCTGACAGGAGGCATCGACATCTCGATCACCGGCGTACTGGCCTTCAGCGGCATGTCCATCGGCCTGCTCCAGAAATACGACGTGATACACAACACGTTCCTTCTGTTCCTTATCGCGATCGCCATAGGAACGGTATGCGGACTCATCAACGGCTTCATAATCGCAAAAGGAAAAGTCTCTCCGATCATCTGCACGCTCGGCGCCATGTATGTCTGGAGAGGAATGGCATATATTATAAGCAACAACGCCTGGGCAAGCGCCCTCGACGTTGAGGGATACAGCGACTTCGGAAAAGACGGGAGCGTGGGTCCCTACATAATCCTTGTCGTGGTATTCGTCATCTTCTTCATCGTAATGAAGTGGACTTCCTTCGGAAGGAAGGTCTATGCCATCGGGAGCAACCGCGAGGCAGCAAGGATCTCCGGCATCAACGTGGACCGTGTTGAGATCGCGGTATACACCATCATGGGAGCTCTTGCAGGTCTGGCAGGCGCTCTGTCTGTCGCCATCTACGCGTCCGGACAGCCCAATATGCAGACCGGCAAGGAAATGGACGTCATCGCTGCCTGCGTCATCGGCGGAGTCAGCATGAGCGGCGGCCGCGGCACCGTGGTTGGTACTCTGCTCGGCGGTATATTCTATGCGGTCGTGTACAAGGCGCTTCCTCTGGTAGGTCTTGAATCCATATGGCAGAATCTCATAAAAGGCGTGATCATTCTGGCTGTCGTGATCGTGAACGTGGTGACACAGCGCACGATGCACAAGCAGAGCCTGGCAAGGAGGGAGATCTGATATGGCAGGAAAATCCGGAAGAACAATCGACGCCACCCCGAAAAAGTCTTTGCTTAAGACTCTTCTCAGCTGGGAAGGCGCTCTCGTAGTCATCTTTCTGCTGGTGCTTCTGCTCGGCAGACTTCTCTCACCAAACTTCACCGCGACCAACGTGCTCCGCGAGATGCCCCGTTACCTGTCCGAGATCCTGATCGCATTCCCCATGGGATTCGTTCTCATAATGGGAGAGATCGACATCTCGGTGGGCTCGGCCGTGTGCCTTTCGGCGACCGTCGCCTGCTTCGCGGGCAATGCGGGACTGCCGTTTCCCCTCGTGGTACTGCTGTGCGTCCTGACAGGACTCGCCTGCGGATGCATCAACGGATTCATACTGACAAGGTGGCCTGAACTTCCCCCGATGATAGTGACACTGGGAACACAGATCATATTCAGAGGGATCGCCGAGGTCTCACTGGGTTCCGGCGGATCTCTTTCATACAAGAACAGCGGCGATCTGGCCATGCTCGGTCAGAAGGTCGGACCGTTCCCGATCGCTTTCTTTGTCGTGATAGTGGCGGCTGTCATATTCATAGTCGTCCTAGCAAAGACCACGTTCGGAAGAAAGCTCTACGCGATAGGCAGTAACCGTATAGCCGCTTCATATGCCGGCATAAAGGTCAGCAAGATCCGCTTTATCGTATACGCTCTCGCAGGAATGATGGCAGGGCTCTGCGCGATATTCATCCTCACCACCACCTACGGTGCCAATACGACCACAGGCCAGAATTACGAGATGGACGTTATCGCCATGTGCGTGTTCGGCGGGATTGCCACGACAGGCGGAAAAGGAAATCTCTTCGGAGCCCTGGTGGCAGGTTTCACCATCGTGTGCCTGCGTATAGCGCTCGGAATGGTCAACATCAACACACAGCTGATCCTTGTCATCATAGGCCTGCTGCTCATCGTATCCGTACTGATCTCGAGCATCAGCCAGAGCCGTGCTAAAAGCACCGTAAAGAAAGACAGGGAGCAGAAACCGAAGAAAACACAATAACGTTATTTGGTGGATCCCGGACGGAAACGCCGGCCGGGCACTGGATATATATGACATTTTAGGAGGAATAAAACATGTCAAAGCGCATTATCTGCATGATTCTCACCCTTATCCTTGCTGTAGGGATCCTCGCTTCCTGCACAGGCAGCACGCCGGCAGAAAAAGAGACCGTATATGCACTGGTAACCAAATCAGCAGGCAACCCCTACAATGAAAAAGAAGCTGAAGGCTTCACCGAGGTTATGAAAGCCGCAGGTGCAAAATATGTCGTTCAGCACCCGGAATCCGCAACTGTTGAAGCTCAGATCGCAGTCATCAACTCCCTGATTTCTCAGGGCGTAAGCTCGATAGCAGTTGCAGCAAACGATGCAAACGCCCTCTCTTCCGTTCTTGCTGAAGCCAAGAAGGCAGGCATCAAAGTCCTCACCCTCGACTCGGACGTAAACCCTGCAGACCGTCTCACATTCTGCAACCAGGCAGGTGTACAGCAGGTCGCACAGGCCCTCATCGATGCCGTTTATGACATCGCTGGCGGCGAAGGCGAATACGCCATCCTTTCCGCAACATCACAGGCAACGAACCAGAACGCATGGATCGACGCTATGAAGGCCATCGCCGCAGCAGACAGCAAATACTCCAAGCTGACGCTGGTGGAGGTTGCATACGGCGACGATGAGAACCAGAAGTCCACAGACCAGACACAGGCTCTCCTTTCCAAGTATCCTGATCTGAAAGTCATCTGCGCACCCACCACAGTCGGTATCGCAGCAGCTGCGAAAGTCCTTCAGGACAAGAAATCGACAGTCAAGCTCACAGGTCTCGGACTCCCCTCCGAAATGGCTGCATACATAGGCGATGACGCTGATCATTCCTGCCCGTATATGTTCCTCTGGAACCCGATCGACCTGGGCAGACTGGCAGCTCATGCTTCCATCGCCCTTGTTAAAGGCGACATCGACGGAACCATCGGCGGAACCTTCACAGCAGGCAACATGGAGAACAGCCCGTACACCCTCACAGCAGTTGAAGGCACGAACTACTCCGAGATCATCCTCGGTCAGCCTTTCCGCTTCGACGGAGCCAACATCGCTGAATGGGCTCAGGTGTATTGATCCGGTTATGACGCGCGGCTGCCCCGGGAACGGGGCAGCCATTTTTCCAAAGGACGGTTGCAGTTATATGGTAATAGATGATCTGATCAGGGCATATGATGCGTATGCCTCAGCCGCTGAAGAGCCCAGGAAGCGCCCCTTCAAAGAAATGTTCAAAGGATGGTTCAGCGGAAAGGGACAGGATCCGCTGCCGCAGGATGATGCATTCATGTCAGCTGTCAAAGGCTGTGTTGACCGCATCCTTGACGAAGAAGACGATTCATCGGCGTCTGATGCGGTAAAAGTGATACTGTCCGTGCCACACGAAAAAGGCATTTTTGAAACCGATCTGACCAAGCTGGCAATGCACTCACAGGCCCTGCGTCTCATTGACAGACTGTCGCCGGATGAAGCCGCATCCGCCCTTGAGCTTCTGAATCAGGTACCGAAATGCTACAGATTCCCTGTCCAGAAGGAACTGGCGAAAAAGCTCGAACACCTTGCAGGCCAGGGGAATGAGGTTTTATGATGGAAAAATACGCATGGAAAGCAACCATAGTTGACGGCTGCATCGAAGAATACAAACGCAGGCATGACAACCTGCCTGACGAGATGAAGAAAGTGCTTCATGACGCAGGAATCTGCAACTACACCATCTGGAACGTCGGAAACGAACTTTTCGGATATTACGAATGCAGGTACGGCGCCGAGTTCGCAGCGAAAGTCCAGAACGAAAGTCCCGTTGTAAAAAAATGGGATGAATACATGGCAGACATACTGATAATGGAAAAGGACCCCGTTACCGGAGCCCAGCCGCTTCTGAAGAAGGTATTCACATTCGATTAGGATCAAAAAACAAAAACCTCTTTTGTCATCAGGCAAGAGAGGTTTTTTCTGTTCCGCGCCATACAGGATTCGAACCTGTGGCCTACCGGTTCGTAGCCGGGCACTCTATCCACTGAGCTAATGGCGCTCGCTCGGACTAGGTAATATTAGCACAGTATTCCTGCTTTGTCAATGGATTTCACAACAATTCTCTGATCCAGTTTTTCAGCGATTCCCTGTCGATCCCGTAATGTCTCAGGAGAATATCCCTTGTGGCATGAGGCACATCTGTATCCTCTATGGCCCGGACCGCCACTTTGCCCGGAATCGTCAGGGAAAGAAGCTCTCCGATCCCGCCTCTTTCGACCGTCTCCTCGACCACGATCACGGTCTTGGCGCTGCGGAGTCTGCTCTGCAGTTCACCGTCATCCGGAAGGGGAATGATTTTGCGGAGAACGATGGCTTCGATCCCGCAATCGTGCGCAGCGGCCACGGCCTCCTCGGAAATCTTTCCGTAAGTGACAAGTACGGTGTCCCGGTCATTTTCCGTCACTTCAGGTCTGAAAAGCTTCCACTCCCCGTGATCCTGAAAGGCATTGTCATAGAGCGCTTCCGAATTCTTCGGATATCTGATGACAGTCAGGCCCTTCCCGCCGACACATTCGTCGAATGATCTGTTGAAAGCCTCATAGTCGTCAGGAGAATAGACTGTCACGCCTTCTATCAGAGACAGGAGAGAAACGTCGTATATCCCCTGGTGGGTGACGCCGTCTCCGGCGACAAGCCCACAGTGGCTGACGAGCAGCATCACATGTGAATTATTTCCTGAAAAGTTCTGTATCCCCACATCATGCCACATCTGATCGAATGTTCGTTGTACAAATGTAGAATATATGACCACGACAGGCAGTATGCTTCCCCCGCCCCTTATGGCCATGCCCGAAGCACAGGTTATCGCATGCTCCTCGGCTATGCCGACATCCAGGAATCTGTCAGGATACTTCTCTGCAAACTCCGCGAGTCCGCACCCGCCCGTCATGGCGGCGGTTATGGCGACACTGTTCCTGTTCTCTTCCCCGAGGCGGACCATCCTTTTCGAAACGAGCCCGGTAAACGACTTTATACCGTCCCCGTCCTTCTGCCTGTCCGTTCCCAGATTGCTAGAGGTGCTGTGGAAGGACTCCGGATTCTCCTCTGCGGGCGCGAATCCGTATCCCTTCTTCGTTTTCACATGAACTATTACCGGGCAATCAGTAGTCTTGGCTTCCTCAAGGACGGAAACAAGTTTTCTGATGTTGTGCCCGTCCACGGGACCTATATACTCAAGCCCCATCATCTCGAACCACGTCTGGATGCCGGACACCCGCTTTATGAACTCCTTTACCGAGACCGCTGCCGAGATCAGGCCCTTGCCGATCAGCGGGGTCTTCGAAAAGAGCTTCTTTGTCTTATACTTGAATCCAAAGTATTTCTTGCTGGTCCTTATGCGGGAAAGATATCTTGACATGCCGCCCACATTCTTTGATATGGACATCCCGTTATCGTTGAGAATGACCATCACCCTGAGCTTCTGGGACGCAAGCTGCTCGATGGCCTCCCAGATCATCCCATTCGTAAAAGATCCGTCGCCTATAAGCGCAACTGCCCAGTGGTCGTTTCCCAGCATCCTGTTCGTTTCAGCAACTCCTACGGCGCAGGAAACGGATGAGCCGCAGTGCCCCGATGTCAGAAAGTCATGTTCGCTCTCCGCCTTGTTCGTGAAACCGGATATACCCCCGTCCTGCCGGAGAGAGGGAAACATCTCTTTTCTGCCGGTAATGATCTTATGGGCATACGCCTGATGGCCGACGTCAAAGATAAGCGTGTCGTCCGGGCTGTGGAACACCCTGTGCATCGCTATGGTAACGTCAGTTATGCCCAGGTTGGACGCAAGGTGCCCCCCGTTGTCCGCCACCGTGTTTATTATGCTTTCCCTGATCTCCTGTGACAGCTGGTCAAGTTCCTTGTATGAAAGATCCCTTATGTCGTCGGGAGAGTTTACTCTGTCCAGAATCCGCTGCATACAAACCTCTATGGTTGCCGAGAGCCCACACTTTCATGTGAGCTCTTTGTTTTTCTATTCTCTGCTTGAATCGATATTCATGAACTTGGTGCACTTGGCGTCCCAGCCAAGTTCTATCTTGCCCACCGCACCGTGCCTATTCTTCGCTATCAGTACCTCCGCGATGCTGTTCTCTCCGTCCGCCTTGTTCTGATAATACTCCGAACGGTAAAGCAGCAGGACCATGTCAGCATCCTGTTCCATCGATCCTGATTCCCTAAGGTCCGAAAGCGCGGGTCTGTTGTCCTTGCGATCTTCGGGTCCGCGGTTCAGCTGCGCACAGCAAATCACGGGTGATCCGATCTCTTTGGCTATGAGTTTCAGTCCCCTCGAAATGTCACCGACCTCCACCGTCCTGTTGTCTCTCTTCCGGTTGGGGTCTCCCTGCATCATCTGCAGATAGTCCACTATGATCATTCCGACATTCTTTTCTCTTCTTAGCTTTGAGAGCATGGAAGAAACGGTAGTGTTCGTGCTGTCGTCTATGAGGATGTCCGTGCCGGAAAGCTTTTCGGCAGCCTTTGCCAGCTGTACCCAGTCATCCCCGTCCAGAGTACCGCCTCTCATCTTTTTGCTGTCCACCTTCGCTTCGCTGGAAAGCATTCTGCTTGCCAGCTCGTTCCTGTTCATCTCAAGGGAGAATATGCACACTTTCTTCTTTGACTTGAGGGCGAAATCAGTAGCGATGTTCAGGGCAAATGAAGTCTTCCCCATGCCGGGACGCGCACCCACCAGCACAAGGTCCGTCTTGCCTATGCCCACGATAAGATTGTCAAGGGAAGTGAACCCTGTCAGCGCACCTGAAAGAGACTCCGGATCGTTTGCCCGCTGTTCAAGCTCCTCGTATGTCTGCTTGAGTATATCCCTGATATGGACGAACCCTCTGTTCTCCCTCTTATTTGTGATGTCGAATATCCGTTTTTCCGCGCTGGCAAGGACGGATTCAACGTCATTGCCTGCCGAATACGCGTTCTCGGCAATCTCCTCCCCCGCCTCGACAAGCGACCGGAGGACGGACTTGTCATATACGATCTGCGCATAGTCTTTCGCGTTGATTGCGCTGGGAGCCGTCTTGGCCACCTGGGCCAGATACTGGTTCCCGCCGGCGGAATCCAGCGTGCCGTTCTCCTCAAGCTTTCTCAGCAGCGTGACCGCGTCTATGTTCCTTGAGGTCTGATACATGTCGTGCATGGCCGCAAAGATCTCTCTGTTCTCCTGGACATAGAAATCATCCGCCTTTACGATACCTTCTACGATGTCCATGCACGCCGGGTCTATCAGTATCGACCCGAGGAGCGCCTGTTCCGCTTCAAGCGAAAATGGCAGCTTTCTGTCTATTCCTTCAAATTCCATCTTTACAAAACCTGTCAGTCATGAATAAGGACGTTTATCTTCCCGGAGATCTCCGGATAGATCTTCGCATCTACGGTATAGGTACCGTATGCCTTGATAGGATCGTTTATGACGAGTTTTCTCTTGTCTATCTCGATACCGTGCTGCTCAAGCAGGGCTTCGGCGATATCCTTGTTGGTCACCGAACCGTAGAATTTGCCGTCGGCCCCCTGCTGGATCTTTATCTTCACAATCACCCCCTGGAGTTTTTCAGCAGTCTCTTTCGCGGCTTTTTTCTCCAGCTCGATCTTTCTCTGCTTCGCAGCTTCCTTGTTCTTTATGTCGTTCAGGATCTTGGCGTCCGCTTCCGCCGCCAGTTTCTTGGGAATAAGATAATTCCTCGCGTATCCGTCGGAAACGGTGATTATCTCGTCTTTCTTGCCCTGTCCCTTTACGTCCTGCAGCAATACTACCTTCATTCGTCTTACCTCCCTGTTGTATATGATCCGCTGTCAATCAATCTGATTGCTCTTTTCATTTAAAAACGCGTCTATCGCCTGTTTCAGCATGGTGATCGCTTCCGCAAGGCTCTTGTCCTGCAGCTGGACCGCCGCTCCGTCGAAATGGCCTCCGCCACCCATCGACTCCATTATCAGCTGTACGTTCACCGCGCCGCTGGATCTGGCGGAAATGTGCACCGCATCTCCCAGCTTGACTACCGCAAACGACGCCATAATGCCTTCGACCTTCAGAAGATTGTCGGCAGCCTTCGCCGCAATTGTGCGGTATGTTCCGTCTGTCTGTACGTTCTCCCCCACGTCGGTGATCGCGAAACTCCTGCGGTATATCTCCACATTGCCGCGGAAATTGGCCTCACGCTTGTAATCGTCGAAGCTTTCTCTGAACAGCGAGGTTACGACTATCGGGTCCGCACCGCGGTCGCGCAGGTACATCGCAGCGGAGAAAGTCCTGGTTCCGGTGTTCCGGGTGAACTGCTTGGTATCAAGTGTGATACCCGAAAGCATAAGGTTCGCCTCGGAATATGTGAGGGCTTCGTTCGGAAGGACCTGTTCAAGCATTTCCGCCACCAGCTCGCACGCTGATGAAGCGGACGGATCTATGTATTCGATTTCAGGTGCTTTTTCGAACTCGAATTTCTTTATGTGATGGTCGATAACGGCAAGCTTTCCGGCATTGAAAGCTATGTCAGGAGCTTCCGCCATATTGAGGTCGTTCAGATCTGTGACTACCACGAAAGTCCCTGTCTGCAGCAGATCCTGACCGACGCTCTTGTCAATAAACACTCCCCTGAATTCCTCTTCACCGTCGATTATCTTGCGCGCCTCCAAAAGAGAACGGTTGGATTCGTCGATCACCACGTTCACTCTTGATCCGCTGTGCATCGCAATCCTGGCAAGACCTATGCAGGCGCCGAAAGCGTCGAAGTCCGCGTACTTGTGTCCCATGATGATAACGTTGGAGGACATTTTCATAAGCGACAGAAGCTCGTTTGCCACAACCCTTGCTCGTACGTTAGTCCTCTTCTGGACCGTCTTTGTCACACCGCCGTAGAAATCGATCGATTCGTCGTTTTTGACTGCCACCTGATCTCCGCCGCGCTGAAGCGCCATATCGAGAGCAGCTCTCGCAGCCTTTTCCTTGTCCTCGAAGCTTCCGTGAATCGCTGAAACACCCATGGATATGGTCATCGGAATGTTGGACTCTGCCACCCTGATGTCCCTGACTCTGTCAAGGACATCGAACTTGTTCAGTATTATATCGTTAAGGGTCCTGGTATCGGTTATGAACAGATACTTGTCCCTTTCGTATTCCTTGAGGATTCCGCCTGTCTCGTCGGTCCAGTCCCTGAGTATCTCGTCGATCTTCGATGTGACCGGGCGGTAGATCTCGCTGTCGTACTGCATCATCTCCATGAAATTGTCAATAACGATGTAGCTCACGACCGGCTCTTCATCAGCCATCTTCTCGATCAGGGCCTCTTCATCCGTTGCATCCGTTGTCGTTATAAGGGTGAAGTCGTCCGTCTCCGTGTTTATATGGTCATATGAAGCATAGAAGACCTTCCCGCCGAAATACAGCTTCGCTCCTCTTCTGCTCCTGTCGTTGCGAATATCCGAGAGATCCCTGCCCACGATATCGGACACTTTTCTTCCGTATATCTTACCCGACTTTCCGCAGACTTCTTCGGTAGCGTTGTTGTACCAGATGATGCTCTCCTTGGAATCACAGATGAATACGGGAGTATTCATCTTGACGACAGCGTCAAACATTATCCTGCCTATCACTGAAGCCAGGCTGTCATCCAGGGTCGTTCCCTGGCTCCTGCGTTCAAATATGAACCAGGCTATGCCGCACAGCAGGGCGAAAGCCGCGACGCAGACGGCAGTGGATATGACCATACCGGGCTGCCAGAATTTTGCTATCAGAGCAAACAGTCCTATGCAGAAAACCGCACTGGCCGCGCAGAAGATCAGGGTCACCCGTCTTATGCCGACCTTCCCGTTTCTGTTTTTTCTGTTCTTCGACATGCTATATCAACCTTTCGAGTTTGAAGTCAATCAGTTTGTTTCGGTTTGCGCTCATTGGCCATGTAGTACCTGATCCTCCACACAGCGCCTGCCAGGGATACCGCAAGTATCAGATATAACACTCCGAGCACCGCTGCGGTAACGGCCAGCCCGACGATCACCATGGTCCTCGGTCCCTCTTTCAGCCTCTTTATTATCACTCTTTTTCCGAGTACTGCGAAGGGCATGACCGATACGGCGGACATGGCGAGAGCCACAGCCAGCCCCACCCCTGTATTAGTCATCATTATGATCCAGAGCAGGAATGCGGCAGCATGATAGAAAGCGAAACTCACGGGGACCGATGTCGGAAGGACCTCCACGTCCCGTATGACCTGCTTCCCGGTCCTGTTTGAAATGATCTTGAGCGCGACCTCCGTCATCCATCCGAGAAATACCGCTGTATAAATGGCAAGCTCGGGGATCCTCATCAGGATCAGTTTCGTTAAACCGACGGAAAAGTCCTCTGAAAGAGCCACCTGAATAGCGTTCAGCGCGTCAACCACGTACATTTTCAGAAACGATTCGATCTTTTCTGTCATGAGCGCTGACAGATTCTCGGCGCTTCCGTAACCTGAGATTATTAGCCACACCAGACCGCCTGCCACGACTGCCCCCGCAGCCACCGATATGGCGCACTGTCTCTGGAATCTGGTCATTTTCCCGTTCAGGAACAGGGTGTATATGACAGGAGGAACCGCGACTGCCGCGAGCGTGAACACGACAAGCGGGATCTTCGGGGCAGGTATCAGTGACGAAGCGACGCCGAGAATGGCGCAGGCGCTGCACAGCATCCTGTTCCCGGTAAGCCACATATGGCACATCATTGCCCACACCGGGACCAGCAGGAACATGCCTGAGAAGGCAGCCCACAGTCTCAGTCCGGCAAAGATACCTGTATTCGCTGACAGCTCGAACAGTTTTGACGCTCCGAATATGACTGCAACGCACACAGCGCCGGCTATTATCTCCTTCGGGCCGGTCCCGGGCTGGACTGATCTGTTGTTTTCTCCATCCATGCCAAAACCTCCCCTATCAAGAATTCAGATACTCCGCCAATTTGTATTATACACAAACCCATGTAAGTTTGCAACCTTCGCTCTGAAATAGAAAAGCAGAGATAAACTCTGCTCTTCCTATATTTAAGCCATAAGTCAGACCGTGTCAAGCGGGATGGATATCACCTCGTGCAGGAACGTCGAATAAACGAAAGCCCGCTGCACTTTTTCAAGGAAGATCTCTGAGCATATATCCGAGTAATACCTCAGCTGCGCTCCGTGCCTTTTTCTCAGGATATCGGCCGCCTCCTCACCGCTCTCTCCGGCAAACCTGTCGGTTTTATAGTCTATGACCACCAGATCCCCCGTGTCAGGATCCCGGAACAGACAGTCAACGGCTCCCTTTGTCAGCAGTCTGACATTTTCCTTCGCCAGTTCCGCAGCAAGCTCCTCTCTGGACGTCAGTTTTGACGCTTCCAGCCTGACGAGGAACCTGAACTCCCTCTTCACGAACGGCGACCGTACGATCTTGCCGATCAGCTCAGATCTCATGAACTCTTTGATCTGATCCCTGTCCACCAGTTCAGCGTCATTCTTTGAAAGGAATCTTTCTTCGACCAGGCGCCTGATCTCTTCATCGGGTCCGGTTTCCAGAAGCCTTGAAAAGTCCGCGAACTGGAAAAACACATGGGTCGCCGTACCTATGTCGCTTGCAGATGCCTTGCCGGATTCTCCGGAAAGGAAACGCGGCTTTTCTATGCTCTTCAGGTTGAAGGTTTTCCTGGTGTCGACAGTGATGTTCTCCTCATCCGTGTTCTCATCGAGGATGCTGGGATACAACTTGGATATCGTCAGGCTGGAAGGAATCCCCTTAAGATAATCATACTGGTATGCAAAATCCAGATTTGCGTTCAGTTCCTCTTCGGAAACACTGATCTGGCCGTCTTCCACGCCGGCCGGCATCTCCTCCCGGACTTCCGTACCGTCAGCACGGACTGTCATAACTTCCGTGGCGGCGGGCCTGTTCAGTTCCAGTGCATACAGTATCCAGCTTATATACTTGTTCGCGGATACTACGGGATACTCGCCTCTGAACCTTGCCTGCCTTGCGGCATTCGAGAGCAGTTCATCCGGCTTGTTCGATCCTGCAGTTACGATCAGCTTTTCCCTTGCTCTTGTCAGGGCCACATACAGGAGCCTCATCTCTTCGCAGGTAAGCTCCTCCTCGATCTTCCCGCCGATGATATTGCGGAGAAGCGTGTTGCATCTCACCAGCCCTCTTTCGTCCGGCAGCATCGCTCCGAGACCCAGGTCGGGATCGAATACCGCGCTTTTCCGTGAGTCCTGCTCGTTGAACTTCTTGGAACATCTCGACAGGAACACGACCGGATACTCAAGACCCTTCGACGAATGGATCGTGTCGATGAGAACACTGTCGCCCGCGTCCTGCGGTCCCGCGCCTGCTTCAGGATCGTCGAGCCACCCCTCAGCATTGTTCAGAAAGCCGGAGATATCCGCGCTACCGAACACTGCGGAAGCTGAATTCGCAAATTCCGACGCCTTGGCGCAGAACCTGTTTATCGCGTCCCTCTCCATGCCGTTGCCGCGCACTCCCTTCACAGAGAACAGGCTGATATCGTCCACTAGGTACTCGAGGTATCTGTCGATCCTCATGCCCATTGTGATTGTCCTGTGCCTACTTATCCAGTCTGCCACGAATCTGCACTTTCCGGCCAGTTCATCGTCATCAGCCGCCCGGGACAGCAGTCCGGCGTAAAGCGGTTTTGACGGATATCTTTTCCTTATATCAGCGATATCCCTGAGGCTGAATCCGAAAACGGGGGATCTGAGCGCCCCTGATACGTA
>CACZSC010000027.1 GCA_902783755.1 uncultured Ruminococcus sp.
CTCGGGAACCAGTCCCTCCTTGATGCCGGCTTCGACTTCCGTCAGAGCCCAGCTGGAAACGCCGTCAAGGTTGATCGGTGTCTCGACTTCGGTATCCTCGGTCGCCGGAGGAGTGGTGTCCTCGGTCTCGGCGGGCACGGAGCCGTCAGTGAGGATTATGGTGTTGCAGGTGGCGTTGGGGTTCTTGCCGTTCATGTAGTACTTGCCCCATTCGAGCCAGCCCGTTCTGGGAGTGGCGGGATCCTCTGCGCCCTTGGCGTTGAGGGACATCCTCAGGAACGCGATGCCGAGCTCGGCATTGAGCGCGTTCTTCGCGGTGACGCCCATGTTGGCAAGGGGGATCTCCATCATGCAGTGGATGATGTTGTCTTCCTGATACATGTTCTTCTCGCACTCGTCTGAGCCGAATCCGCTGTAGCCTTCAAGCTTTCCTTCGGAAACGGTCCAGTCGTCGAAACCGAGCGTAGCCATGTAGATGTTCACGCTCTGGGATCTGTACAGTGCGTTCTCAGAGTACTGGTTGGGGTCGTCGCGGCCTTCGCCGAGCCTGTAGAGGCCCTTGGTGGCCATTCCGCTGGCTTCCATTCCGGCAAGGCCCTGGAGCCAGAATTCCATGCCGTCACCGCAGTCGATGGTGGCAGCTCCGGTGATATCGGGGTCCTCGCTGACCATGCCTATGTACAGATACTTGTCAGTCCATACCAGGTACAGGTCGAAGTATACGTCCTCGCAGTGGATGTCGCTCTGCTTCTCCGGCTTTTCGGGATGCAGGGACCAGTAGTCGAACAGTCTCGTGTTCGGCGAGTTCTTGTCCACATGGATGACCGGCTCGCCCCATGAGGCGTCGATCTTTTCCATGTTCGGCGCGGCGTTGACCTTCTTCGCGTATACCACGGTGCCTACGGCAGCGCTGGCAGCGACGGCCAGGACTGCGAGCAGCAGCACGGCCAGGATCAGTGTCACTAGTCTTTTCATAAAGTCCTCCGAATAAGATAAATGTATTGATTTCCGTTTTATCAAGAAGCGGCTGGGGCCGCGGCTTGTCAGTCAGCGATCTTCTGCACGTAGAGCTTGAGGGATTTCTCAAGTACTCTCAGGTTGGATCTCAGGGATGAAGCGAGGGTGAAGGAGGTGTCCTTCGTCATGCCGGCAAGGGCGTTCGTGAAGGAGTTGGCCCAGCCGAACTCCTTGGACCAGTCGTACTGCTTGGAGTCCAGTACGTACCGGAGCATCTCCACCGTATCCGGCTGGCGGATGAGTCTCGCCCCCAGAAGGACCTCGTACAGGGTCGTATGCACCGTGTCGGTGGAGAACCCGCCCAGAACGTCCATTATGATGCCCGTGCGGTCCACGTCGGTGTTGGTGATGGGCACGGACAGGGCCGTGGACCATACCGTGTTGACCGTGGAGGTGTATTTCAGCTGCTCCTCGTTGTATTTCGGCAGTGGCAGGAGGCTGAACGTGGACTCCATGGTCCTCAGCTGGTTGATGCATCCGAGCATCTCGTAGTAGTACAGTGCCCGGTCATCGGAGAATATGGTGATACCGTTGTCGTTGTCGGTGCTCAGGTAGGAAGGGCTGCACACGATGGCGTTGTACACGTGCTCCGCCGCGTTGACGTAATGCTCGCTGTTGATCTTTATCTCGGGGATGCCGTCTGCGTCCGGTCCGGCGATAAGGGTGTCGCAGCCTTCTATGAAGTGGATCATGACATAGCCGTTGTCAAGGAACCCCCAGCTGTCGTCCACGGTCATCACGCTGTCGCCCGTGATCTCCTTGGTGATCTTCGCGGCATCCTCCATCATCTTGTCGATGGTCCACGTGCCGTCGCGGACATACTCGGCGGGATCCGTGAGGTGGTTCTCCTCAACGACCGCCTGGTTGTAGAAAACCACGGGCATGGCGTAGTCGTCGAACACGTTGTAGTGGCCGACTATGGTATACAGCTTGCTGTTGGCATAACTGTAGGCGTCCACCAGCTTCTGGTCCCACCAGTCAGCTCTGAGATCAAAGGTATCGATGTCGTAGTAATTGTAGAAATACCCGTCCATGGCAGCTCTCATGCACCTGTCGATGTTGGCCACCACCATGTCGTAGGCATTCTCCTGATTGTCCACGAGACGCCTTGCCAAGGCTATGAGGTCATACACGTTCTGTCCGCCCCAGATGGGCTTTATGGTTATGTTCAAAAGCTCCTCAGTCAGCTTGTTGCGCTTGTATACGGCGCTCTGATAGTTGTCGGAGCCCATCTCCTCGTACCAGATCTCGGATCCGGTATCCTCGTCGATGAGATTCGCGCCTCCGCACCCCTGGTCGAAGCCGAGGATCCTGAAACTGTATCCGTCGTAGTCATACATTCCGTATGTCTTCTTGACCAGCGCCGTGGTCGCGGCGTCCGCGTCTGTAACGTCTATGGATATCGAGTCCGAGGTGTCCGCAGGGCCGTTGCCGTTGTTGCACGACACCAGCGCCGGGATCAGCATCAGACCTGCCAGAAGCAGTGCGGTCAAGCGAATTTTCGATGTTCTCATTGAGTCATCATCTCCTAAAAACAACTAATATTTAGCCGTTCTATGGTACCATATATTTGTAAACAATATATTTCGCAGTGATGAACTAACAGTAAACAAGGCGGATTGAACCTCGCTTATCATGTGTCGTTGTGATATAATCCGAATGACAACTTCGAGGAGGTATGAGATGAGAAATTCCTTCTTTCTGACAGACATGTGGAACGAGATGGCGAAGGAGCATTCGCCGCAGCTCGGATTCCGCAGCTCCGGTCTTCCCTATGAAGCCTGGCGGACGGCCGCCCTGGAAAAGCTGCTGGACCTGCTGGGTGAATTCCCGGAGAGAGTGGATCTTGAGGCCGAAGTGGAGTTCAGCGAGGACAACGGCAGATATATCACGAGAAGGGTCGTCTTCAACGTCGACCGGTACATGGCCGTCCCCTGCACCGTCCTCATCCCCTCATTCCGGAAACCCGGGGAGAAGCTGCCCGCCATCGTGTGCAGCCACGGCCACGGGCCCTTCGGAAAGGATCCGGTGACGGGCGTGAGGGGAGACCCCGCCTATGACGCCGAGATCGCGAAGATGAACTACAACTACGCCCAGGTCATGGCAGAGCAGGGCTTCGTCACCATATCCCCGGATCTCAGGGGGTTCGGCGAGAGGCGTGACAATGTCGGCCCCGCGGGCGCCGGCCGGGACCTGTGCAACATAAACTTCATAAAGGGTGCCATGTTCGGGGTGTACCCCCTGACGCTGAACATCTGGGACATCATCCGCTGCATCGACTACCTTGAGACCATGGACGAGGTGGATCCCGGCCGCATAGGCATGATGGGCCTCTCGTACGGCGGCACGGTGACGACCTTCACGGCGGCCGTGGAGCCCAGGATCAGGGCGGCCGACATCATCGGCTACGTGAACCCCATATCGGAATACGCCATAAGGGACGCGAACTTCTGCGGATCCCAGACGGTGCCGGAACTGTACAGATACTTCGATTCCTTCGACATCGCGGGCCTGATAGCGCCCCGGCCCCTGCTCCTCGAGATGGGGATGTACGACCACTGCTTCCCCTTCAGGAACCTTTACCGCGGGTATCTGGGCACGAAGGAGATATATGAGGCCGCGGGATGCGGGGACAGTCTCCGTACTGACATACACGAGGGCGGACACGCCTTCTCCGGCAGGGAAGCCCCGGCATTCTTCAAGAAATATCTTTGACTGAATACGACTACATGCGAGGAGATTAGCTATGAGTGAAAACTTTGACCTGTTCGAAAGCGGAAAATTCTTCACGGGCGTGAACTACTGGGCCTCCGACTCCGGAATGTTCATGTGGCGCAACTGGAACGAAAAAGTCGTTGACGAGGATTTCCGGGTGCTTTCGGAAAACGGGATCTCGGTCCTCAGGGTGTTCCCCCTGTGGCCCGATTTCCAGCCCCTGCGGCTCCATCTCAAGGGAGGGATGATCGGAAGCGAGTTCCGCTTCGGAGAGGAACCCCTGCCCTTCACTGAAGCCGGGGAGTGCGGCGTCGACGAGAAGATGGCGGACCGCTTCGGGATCATGTGCGATCTCGCGCATAAGTATGATATGAAGCTCATCGTCGGTCTCGTGACCGGCTGGATGAGCGGACGGCTGTTCCTGCCCGAGCCCTTCTCCGGCAGGAACCCCCTGAACGACCACCTGCTCATGAAGTGGGAGACCAGGTTCGTCAGATACATGGTCAGGCGCTTCAAGGACCACCCGGCCCTCGCCGCCTGGGACCTGGGCAACGAATGCAACTGCCTGGGGTCCGCCAGCCACGAGGACGCCTTCGTGTGGGCATCGCTGATCACCAACACCGTAAGATCCGAGGACAGGACCCATCCGGTCGTGTCCGGCATGCACGGGCTCAGGCCTGAGGGCACCCACCCCTGGTCCCCGCAGGATCAGGGAGAGATCCTGGATATCCTGTGCACCCATCCTTACCCTCTTTTCACCCAGTACTGCAACACGGACCCCCTCAACACCATGAAGCCCGTCCTCCACGCCACGGCCGAATCCGTCTATTACGAATGCGTGGGCAAGAAGCCCTGCTTCATCGAGGAAGGCGGGACCCTGGGACCCATGATCGGGTCGGACGAGGTCGCCGCCGACTACATGAAGGCATCCCTGTTCTCCTGCTGGGCCCATGACCTGAGAGGGTTCTGCTGGTGGTGCGCCTTCGACCAGGACGAGATCCCCAACACGCCCTATGACTGGGATCCGGTGGAAAGGGAGCTCGGGATGTTCACGGCCCACAGGGCGAAAAAAGCCGTGGCAGACGAGTTCAGGAGCTTCAGGAAGTTCCTCGACTCCCTTCCCTTTGACAGGCTGCCCAAAAGGATCATCGACGCCACCGTCGTCCTGACCTCCGGCCAGGATCAGTGGGCCGCGGCCCTTGGCACCTTCATGCTGGCAAAGCAGGCCGGCCTGGACGTGGACTTCTGCTGGTACAGGGACGAGATACCGGACGCCCGGGTGTACATCCTTCCCTCCGTGGGAAGCACCCACGCAATCACGAAGAGAGCCTTCGACAGGATCATGGAAAAAGTCTATGATGGAGCCACCCTCTACATATCCGTATCCAACGGCACCCTGACCCATTTCAGGGAAGTCACCGGACTCTACATCCAGACCAGGAACGAGAACCCGCAGGAAGGCGGGAACATGGACGTGGAGATAGACGGGGATAAGCTCACTCTTTATCCCCCGTACCGTCTCATCCTTGAAAGCGTGGGGGCGGAAGTCCTCCTGAAAGACCAGACCGGCAACCCGTTCCTGACCGAGAACGCCTACGGCAGCGGAAAAGTCATATACTGCAACGCTCCCCTGGCGACAGCCGCAGCCTCAGCGAGAAGCGTCATGACCGAGAACGGCCAGATGACCTGGTCCCTTGTACACCCGCTGTACAAGATCCCGGAGATGCTCGGCCTGAGGAGCCCGGAGAAGAAGGCAAGGTCAAAGAACCCCTCCGTCTGCATCACCGAGCATATCGCCGATGAAAGGACGAGGATCCTCTGCGTGCTGAACCACTGCCCCTATGAGCAGACCGCAGAAGTGGAGCTTGAGGGCTGCCGGTTCGAAAGTCTCATGTCCGAGGACGGAAGAGCGGCTGCGGAGCCTTCGGAAGCCGGGTTCAGCGTCACGCTGCCGGCCAACACGGGAGCCGTGGTCATGATCTCAGAAAACGATAACTGAAACCGGAGGGCCTGATCTTTATGGACAACAGGAAGAAGCTATACTGCGTCGCGAACGCCCACCTTGACACCCAGTGGCTCTGGACCATCCAGGACACCATCCGGGACTGCGTGAAGAACACTCTCGAAAAGAACTTCGATCTTTTCGCCAAATACCGTTATTACCACATGAACTTCGAAGGGGCTTTCAGATACAAGCTCGCGAGGGAATACTATCCCGAGCTGTACCGGAAGCTCCGTGAGTATATCGCCGAAGACAGGTGGTCCGTGGCCGGATCCACCGTGGACGCCATGGATGCCAACGTGCCCTCCTCGGAAGCCCTCATGAGGCAGGTCCTCTACGGCAACGGCTTCTTCGAGAGCGAGTTCGGCAAAAAGAGCTGTGACATATTCCTTCCCGACTGCTTCGGGTTCAGATATTCCCTCCCCTCCATCGCAAGGCACATGGGCCTTTGCGGATTCTCCACCCAGAAGCTGGACTGGGGCGTCGGAAGCCCCCTGATCCACGAGGACGGCACCGTCACGGCACCCATGCCCCAGAACGACGTGCCCGAGGAGAAGCGGATCCCCCAGATGGACCTCGGAAAATGGATCGGCCCCGACGGGAACTCGGTGGCGGTCTCCCTGAAGGAGGGGACCTACGTATACAACTTCAACTGGAACAACGACGAGAGCCCCGTGGGAAAGAGGGAGGCCATCCTCTCCCTGATAGACCAGAACGGGAAGCTCACCGGGATCCCGCGCCACTCCATGTACTTCGGCACCGGTGACTACGGCGGATCCTGCGACGAGATCTCGGCGAAGATGCTGGACGAAGCCATAGATTCCAACGACACCAACCTTTACGAGGTGATCTCCGCGTCCACGGACCAGATCTTCAGGGACCTTACCCCGGAGGAGTACGACTCCCTGCCCGCGTATGACGGCGGGCTGCTGATCCCCCACGGATCGGGCTCCTTCACCTCAAGGACCATAAACAAAAGATGGAACCGGAAGAACGAGCTTCTGGCGGACTCGGCCGAAAGGGCCTCCGTCATGGCGTCCCTTCTGGCCGGAGCGGCATATCCCCGGGAGAAGCTGAACGCCGCCTGGGAGAAATTCCTGTGGCACCAGTTCCACGACGACCTGCCCGGGACCTCGATCCCCGCGGCATACATCTTCACCCACAACGACTACGCCATATCCCTCAACATGTTCGCCTCGGAACTGAGAAACGCCGTAGGCGAGATATCGGGATCATACCTCGACACTTCCGTCACGGGCACTCCCGTGGTGGTATACAACCCCCTGTCATACGGAAGGCGGGACATCGTCAGGGCCGAGCTTGAGCTCAGAAAGCCCTGGGCGAGAGTGTTCTCCCCGGAGGGGACCGAAGTCCCGGCCCAGGTGTCCCGGGAAGGCGGCAGGACCGCCGTGATCTTCGCGGCGGACACCCCTGCGGTGAGCTGCTCCGTTTACGACATACGGGAAAGCGACGAACCCTGCCCTCTCAGAACGTCCCTGAAAGTGACGGAAAGGACCCTGGAGAACGGCAGATACAGGGTGACCATAGACGAAAACGGAGACATCGGCTCCATTCTGGATCTGGCCGACGGTGGCCGTGAGCTCCTGAGAGCCCCCTGCGGGCTTGAGACCGGACCCGATTCATCCACCGACTGGCCCTCCTGGGAACTTGTCTGGACGGACAGCCTGAAGCCCGCCGTACCGGTACGGGGCGACGTCAGGGTCGAGATCGCCGAGAACGGCCCCGCGGAGATAGCCCTCAGGATCACGAAAACACTGAACAAATCCTCCTTCGAACAGACGGTGCGCCTCTGGGAAGGCGGGAACAGGATAGACGTGGACTGCCGGGCCGAGTGGTACGAGACCGCCTCCAACCTGAGAGCGGTGTTCCCCCTCGCCGTATCCAATCCCGAGGCCGAGTTCGATCTGGGCCTCGGCGCCGCGAAGAGCGGGAACACGGACTCGTTCCCCTACTACCAGCATGTGGTCCATCAGTGGGCCGATCTGACGGCGGAGGACGGATCCTACGGCGTATCGGTGTTCAACGACTGCAAGTACGGCATGGACAAGCCCGACGACAGCACCCTGAGGCTCACTCTCATACATACGCCTCTGGCGCCCTTCTCTGACGTGGCCTGCCAGAACTATCAGGACATGGGTACCAACATATTCTCCTATTCGATAATGGGACACAGGGGCCCGAGGACCGGCGTGACCACCCGTGAAGCCGCACAGCTGAACCAGAAGCCCCTTGCATACTTCACGGAGAAACATCCGGGGAAAGCCCCGGTCTTCTCGCTGGCGTCGGTGTCCGACGACGCGGCGGTCATACGCTGCATAAAGAAAGAGGAAAAAGGCTCCCGTATCATAGTAAGGATACAGGAGACCACCGGAAAGCCCGTCAGCGGCCTCAGGATCTCCTTCGCACCTGAGATCCTGTCCGCAGCCGAGACCAACGGATACGAGGAGGAACCGGTCCCGGCGGTGTTCACGCCCCATGAGATAGTGACTGATCTCGGAAGGTACCAGGTAAGGACCTTCGCCGTGGAACTGAAGGCCGCGGAGGCCGTGAGAAGGCCCGCCGCAGTTCCTCTGGAGCTTGATTACACAGACCGGGTCACCACCCGTCTCGACCCCGGCACGGGCAGGCCCGTCCCGGAGGACGCCTGCATCTCCGAGGGGATCTCGATCCCGGAAGAGCTCTGGCAGACCGTTATAGAATCCTCGGGCACGAAATACCGCCTGGGTTCGCCCGACGGTCCGAACATGCTCCCGGCGAAAGGACAGAAGATCCGTCTCCCCGCGGGAACGAAAAAAGTCTCCGTGCTTGCGGCGTCAAGGAACGGAGACCGGGAATTCACGTTCGGGACAGACAAAGGGACCGTAAGAAGGACCGTCAGGGACTACAAGGAGAACGTGGGCTCGTGGGTGCTGGTGCCGAAGAGCACCGTCATGGAGCTGAAGAAGGACGAGATTGCGCATACCTTCTCCCACACCAACGACGGGGACGGCATGCGGCTGTACAGATTCGCTTACTTGTTCAGATATGAGTTTGAGACGGAGGGCTCGGAAAGCTTCGTGCTTCCGGACGATCCGGATCTCATGGTCTTCGCGGCGGACGCCCACTTCGACTCCGCCTCTGTGACCGAAGCATACCCGGTATACGACAGGGCCGAAAAGGCGCCCGAGACCCTCCACAGGCTGAAGATAGTCGACCTGGCCGGAAACGAGACCGAGATGACGCTTCAGGCAGGCGCGACCGTGCTCCTCAAGGCCACGGAACTGTATTCGGAGCCTTATCTGTTCGACGGATGGGACGGGGACTGCATAGCGGTCCGCAACGGTCCCTTCGCGATCATAAGGATGCCAGGAGAGGACACCACAGTCTTCTACCGCAGGAAAAGAGTGGGACACGACGTCCTTCTCAACAAGCCCGCGAAAGCCAGCCACGAGATCAGCGAGCTCGAGACCGCGGGAGTCGCGTTCAACGGCAACATCGAGCACAAGTGGTTCGCCCACAGGGAAGACGGGGAGCTCTGGCTGGAGGCCGACGCGGAAAAGGAAGTCACCGTGGACAGGTGGTACATAATGCACGCGGGGATCCTTGAGTCCCTGCCCCAGAACGCAAGGGACTTCAGGCTGGAGTACAGGTCCTCCGAAGACGAAGAATGGAAGACGGCGGACAGAGTCGAGGGCAACGAGGACTCCGAGACATACCGCTCGTTCCCGCCGGTCACCGGAAGATACTTCAGGCTGTGGCTCGAGGTGCCCACCCAGGGCAGGTGGCCCTGGGCGAGAGTCTACATGATGCAGATATACGAAGCGGAGAAATAACGGATCAGGGATCGGGCGGCCACACCGCCCGTTTCCTTATCCCCGGCACGGGAAAATATCGACATGTATTTACCTGTGTGATATAATTAGGAAAAGAAAAGTCAAAGCGGAAGGACAAAATGTATGGAAAAACGGAACGGCAAGGCCTGGCTCTATCTTTTGCCGGCGATCCTATTCTTTTCGTTCTTTATGGTCTATCCCCTGGTGGATGTGTTCATCTACTCCTTTGAGGAGGGATACAACTCAGCCTCCCAGACCTCTTTCGGCATCGGCCTGTACAACTACCAGTACATCCTGAGGGATCCGTATTTCATCCAGGCCCTCAAGAACACCTTCATACTGGTCATAATCACGGTGCCCCTGTCGACGGGACTCGCTCTCCTCATTTCCCTCGGGCTCAGTTCGATACAGAAACTGAGGAAGCTGTTCCAGACCGTATACTTCCTGCCCTACGTGACCAACACACTGGCCGTGGGCCTCGTCTTCATGATCCTCTTCCGGAAGACCGCCTACTCCGACGGCATGATAAACGTGCTCATAAACCTGTTCGGCGGCCAGTCCGTGGACTTCATCGACGGGCCCTACTGGGCGAAGATGATGGTGCTGTGCATATACACCATATGGATAGTGCTCCCGTTCAAGATCCTGATCCTCACCAGCGCCCTGGCCTCAGTGAAGCAGGACTATTACGACTCGGCCAGGATCGACGGCACCTCGAAGCTCAGGACATTCGGAAGGATCACCCTTCCGATGATATCCCCCATGCTGTTCTATCTCGTGATCACCGGCTTCATAGGCGCCTTCAAGGCCTACAGCGACGCGGTGGCGCTCTTCGGGACCGACCTGAACGCCGCAGAGATGAACACCATCGTGGGCTACATATATGACATGCTCTACGGCGACAGCGGCGGATACCCGTCCTACGCCTCCGCCGCAGCCATCATACTCCTCGTGATCGTGCTGACCATAACAGTCATCAACCTGCTGGTCAGCAGGAAACACGTTCACTACTGAGGAGGGCGCGGAAATGACGAATACACAGGAATTCAGTTCCGTTGAAAAGAAGGCCCGGACGAAAAAGATCATCGGGAAGGTGCTGGTGTACGCCCTTCTCGTCATATGGGCCCTTTGCGTGCTCTTCCCCTTCTACTGGATGATCCTCACCTCGGTGAAGAGCTACGCCACGTACAACTCCGAATACATACCGAAATTCATAACTCTGACGCCGACGCTGCAGAACTACGCGGATGCCTTCAGCAGCGTCCCCCTGGCGAGATATTTCCTCAACACCATCATATATACGGTCGTCACCACCGGCATAATGGTAGTGGTGACGGTGCCTGCGGCATTCGCCTTCGCGAGGATGAACTTCAGGGGAAAGAACCTGCTGTTCACCCTGTTCCTCGCCCTGATGATGATACCGAACGAGCTGGTCATCATAACGAACTTCACGACCATAACGAACCTGGGACTGAGGAACTCGTTCCCCGGTCTTATCCTCCCATCCGTCATGTCGGTGTTCTACATATACCTGCTGAAGGAAAACTTCGCCCAGGTACCGGATGAACTGTATTACGCGGCGAAGGTCGACGGCACGTCGGACTTCAAGTATCTGATGAAAGTCATGCTGCCCATATGCAAGCCCACCGTGGTGACTATCCTGATACTCAAGGTCATCGAATGCTGGAACTCCTATGTGTGGCCCCGCCTCATCACGGATGACCAGATGTATTTCCTGGTCTCAAACGGCATCCAGGAGATCCGGGAGAACGGCTTCGGGCGGGAGAACGTCCCGGCCATGATGGCCGCAGTGGTGGTCATATCCGTCCCCCTGATCGTACTGTTCATCCTGTTCAGGAACAAGATAATGGAGGGCGTTGCGAGAGGAGGCACTAAGGGATGAAGAGACTCATCGGGCTTTCCCTCGCCATACTTATGATCCTTCCGCTCCTTTCGGGATGCCACGGATCCTCCGGCCGGTCCGCCTTCCAGGTCCCCGGGGAATTCGACGAGACGAAGACATACGAGATCACGTTCTGGTCCAAGAACGACAACAACCAGACCCAGAGAGACATCTACAAAAAGGCCATCGCTGATTTTCAGGCGATCTATCCGAACATAAAGGTCACCCTGAAGCCCTATACCGACTACGGCAGCATATACAATGACGTCATAACCAACATAGCCACGAACACCACCCCCAACGTGTGCATAACGTATCCCGACCACATCGCCACATACATGCAGGGGGACAACGTGGTAGTGAACCTGGACAGCATGCTCTCCGACCCGGACTACGGTCTCGGCGGCTCGAAGATAAAGTTCGACGCCCCTTCGAAGGACGAGATCGTGGACAAGTTCCTTTCCGAGTGCTACCTCGACGGCAGCTGCTACGCGCTCCCCTTCATGAGGTCCACGGAGGCCTGCTACATAAACCGGCAGATGGTCGAGAAACTCGGCTATGAGATCCCCGACGTCCTGACCTGGGACTACATATGGGAAGCTTCCGACAGGGCCATGGAAAAGGACAGCGAGGGGAACTACCTGGTCAACGGCCAGAAAGTGCTGATCCCCTTCATCTACAAGTCCACGGACAACATGATGATATCCATGCTCCGGCAGAAGGACGCGGGCTACTCCAAGTCGAACGGGGAGATACTGATCTTCAACGATACCACACGGGAGATACTCCTCGAGATATCGAAGCACGCAGTAAAAAAGGAAGGAGACCGCAACGGGGCCTTCTCCACCTTCAAGATCTCGAGCTACCCGGGCAACTTCCTCAACGCCGGCCAGTGCATCTTCGCCATAGACTCCACCGCCGGCGCCACCTGGATGGGCTCCGGGGCCCCCAACCTCGACATACACAAATCCGATGTCATCGAGTTCGACACCGTGGTCCGGCCCATCCCCCAGTACGACACCGCAAACCCCCGGATGATATCCCAGGGGCCTTCGGTCTGCATATTCAACAAGGAGGACCCCCAGGAGGTGCTGGCCTCATGGATCTTCGTCCAGTTCCTGCTGACGAACGACGTGCAGCTCTCATATTCCGGCACTGAGGGCTATATCCCCGTGACCACGAAAGCTCTTGACTCGGAGGAATTCAGGGATTATCTCTCAAAGAGCGGCCAGGACGAGGACCACTACCAGGTGGTGATCGACGCGAAGCGCCTGCTCATGGACAATATCAACAATACATTCGTCACTCCCGTGTTCAACGGTTCCACTTCCCTTCGCGACGCGGCAGGCCAGCTCATTGAGGAGGTCACGAAGGACATGAGAAGGACAAAGAAATACATGGCCCAGGGCTCGGTCGACGACGAATACCTGACGGAGCTCTTCTCGAAGATCACCGCCCTGTACCGGCTCGACCAGATCGAGACCGGTTCCGGAGGCGGGAAGGCCGAGCTGGGCCCGCTGCCCGCCGCCTCGGTCATTCTCCTCTCGGCGCTTGCCGCCGTATGGCTCGGTATTGGCACTTATGTATCAATTCAGCGCATCAAAGAGAAGAAAAAAAGTACGGATTAACATTGACTTAAAATCTAAAAGTCGTATAATTTAGGTTGAGCGGTGAACTCATATCTAAAATTTATGATATTTTTTCTCAAAGGAGAATTGAAATGAAAAAGATTATTGCTGTTTTTTTGGTCATGATCCTCGCGTTCACTTTCGTGGCGTGCAACCAGAACAAGCCCCAGGAAAGCAATGACACGGATCCCGTTGTCGACACCAGCGAGAACCCCGGCACAGACACAGAGGACACCACCCCTGTCGAGCCCGATGTCAAAGTCATGACATACGCGGAATATGCCGCGGCAGCGCTTGACGAAAAAGTCACCGTCGAGACCTACGTCCAGGCAAAGCAGTCCTGGTGGAACGACCAGGCCACGCTGTACACCCAGGACGAGGACGGCGCATATTTCATCTACAATGTCAAATGCTCCGAGGAAGACTATGCCAAACTCACTCCCGGCACCAAGATCAGAGTAAGCGGCGTGAAGTCCGAATGGTCCGGTGAGGTCGAGATCGTCGACGGCACTTTCGAGATCATCGAAGGCAGCTTCGTAGCTGAACCCGTGGATGCGACCGCATGGCTCGGGACCGAAGAGCTCATCAAGCACCAGAACGAGCTGGCCTCCTTCACCGGCATGACCGTCGAGTCCATTTCCTTCAAGAACGGCGAACCCGGCGACGACATCTATGTCGCTCTCTCCAAGGACGGCGCTGAATACAACTTCTGCGTGGAGTTCTACCTCACGAACACAGAGACCGAAGTCTACCAGACCGTCTCCGCCCTGAAGTCCGGCGATGTGGTCGACATCGAAGGATTCCTTTACTGGTACAACGACGTCAACACCCATATCACCAAAGTGACCGTCACGTCTTCCGTGATGTCCCATGAGGAATATGTCGCGGCTGCCATCGATGACGCCGTGACCGTCGAGACCTATGTCCAGGCCACACAGTCCTGGTGGAACGACCAGATCACGATCTACGCCCAGTCCGAGGACGGCGCGTACTTCATCTACAACGCACACTGCTCCGAAGAGGACGCTGCGAAGCTCGTGCCCGGCACCAAGATCAGAGTTTCCGGATTCAAGTCCGAGTGGGCGGGAGAAGTCGAGATCACCGAGGCTGACCTCGTGATCCTCGAAGGCAGCTACATCGCTGAGCCCGTGGACGCAACGGCATGGCTCGGAACAGACGAGCTCGAGGCCCATCAGAACGAGAAGGTCGCCTTCTCCGGACTCACGGTCGCGTCTGTCTCCTTCAAGAACGGCGAACCCGGTGACGACATCTATGTGGATTTCACCCTGAACGGAGAGACCTACAGCTTCTGCGTGGAGTACTACCTCACCAACACCGAGACGGAAGTCTACAAGACGGTATCCGAACTCAAGGAAGGTGACGTTGTTGACGTTGAGGGATTCCTCTACTGGTACAACGGCGTGAACACCCACATCACAAAAGTCACGCCGGCTCCCTGAACACAGCATACACACGTACAATAACATGAGGACGGGCATCTGCCCGTCCTCAGCTTTTTATTCGTTTTTTCAGACGGTCCGGTTACCGCCGACATATACCGCCTTTATATCTATATCGCCGTCAAACA
>CACZSC010000028.1 GCA_902783755.1 uncultured Ruminococcus sp.
AAACCGTAACAGTGGTACACGCCGGCTTCCCGGCATTTTTTCTTTTCCGCCTCTTTCCGCATCTCCCTGAGGAAGCCTCCCACGGGAGCCCCGTGGGTGTATATGTAGAACACGTCTCTGTTCTCCGGGAGACGGTCATGGGCGAAGGAAATGACCTGTTTCGCGAAGGAGCTGAAGTATATGCCGGACGCGAAGCCTATCCGGTCGAATGATGACAGATCGGCACCGGGCTCCACCGTGACGTCGATGAGGGTCACCGTTGGATCCGCTTCACTGATGGCGTCCAGCAGCTTCTTCGTGTTGCCGTGGTGTTTCGAATAGTAGACGATGGCTGTTTTCATGACTATCCTGTCCTGTTTTCCCGCGATCCCGCGCCCTGTCCGTGCCGGATGCGGTCCCGCATATATTGTTTCTGTCAGAGCAGTACTGTTTCTCCTTCGCCGGATATACGGGTGATTGTGCCGTCTTTCACGAGATACGCCTCTCCCCGCAGCTCCTCGCATCCTGATTCTATGTAGAGGTAGCTGCCGTCCGGTATGTAATAGAAGGTCCTTCCCTTGCTGTCGGGCAGGGTGATGTCCTCCATTACACGCAAGCCGTCAAGTATGTTGTCCTTTATTCCGTAATAGTGTGGGATGAGCATGGTCTTCGTAAGGCCCAGGCCAGTAAGGAACCTCCGGTAGCCTGGATCAGCCGCCTCCCCTTCCAGCTCCGGCTGGGCGTATACCACGTCCGCGCTGTTCATGCTGCCGGCGCTGATGCCCATTATGACCCCGCCATAGCCTTTCAGAAGCTCCCGGAGACCGATCCTGTGAAAGAAGCGGTTCTGGGTCGGGACATGTCCTCCCGTGAGCACGATGAGATCCGAATTTCCGACAAGCTCCGCCGCGTCCTCTGCGTTCCTGCCGTCAAGGACGGAGAAGCTTTCGAAGCTGAGTCCGGAGTCCTCGAAGTCCCGCCTCATGTATCCGGCTTCGGTGTCGTTGTCATAGTCGGGATCGCTGCAGATGAACAGCCCGCGGCAGCGGGACCTCACGCAGCGGCGCATCTCATCAGCGAAACGGTTGGCGGGATTGAGCCCGGCAGTGCCTTCCGTGACGGGAAGGCTAGTGAGAAAACATATCATATATCTGCCTCCTGACAGGTACAGGCTATCTCCACATCCAGACGATCAGGTTTTCCGATACCGTCATGCCGAGCTTCTTTTGCAGGAGCAGGGAGCCACGGTTGCTTTTTTCCACCTGGCCGAACGGGATATATCCTTCTTCTATTGTTCTGGTGATAAGGCGCCGCTGGAGCGCGGTCCCGAAGCCTTTCCGCCTGAATTCCGGAAATATGTACAGGAGGCCCATGCTTCCCTCGAGGTGCTCCCCGATGAAGCCTACAAGCCGGTCCCCGCTGTATCCGAGGAGAACGGATCCCCGCATCACGACTTTCTCAAGTTCGTCTGAGGATATGAGGTCATAGGTCTCCTCAAGCACCGGCAGATCGTCAGCGCCCGCCGTCCTGACGGAGATCAGGCCGTCGTCCTGAGGTTTTTCTCCGTAATACGCGGTCTGGTAGCACTCGAGCTTTTCCGAAAAGCCGGATCCCGTGAAAGTCTCCATCCCGAGGGCATGGTCGGATACCATCAGGAGCCTGCAGTCCGGGCCGACGTGGAGGTCCAGCAGCTCATGTCCGGCATCAGGGTCAGGGCATCCGAGAAGATACGCTTCGCTGACGCTGTCGCGGACGAGGAGGGCGCCTTCCCGCTCCGCGACCATTTCTCCCGTTCCGCGCCTGAGGACGCGGTCGATCCCAAGAAGGTCGATCCCGCTTAATGAAACCATGTTATGAGCTCCTTATTCTAGCAGTTCCCGGTATATACGTATTCAAGGTTCTCCCTGGCCGTCTCCGCAAGACGGTAGACCGTCAGCACGTCGGTGGCTTTCCTGTCAAGCATGCGGAACCTCGGGAAGAACCGTGAGATGTGCAGGGGGACGCTTTCCCCGTCCGGGTTCCTCAGGGAGCTCACCCACAGGGACAGCTCCCGCATCTCCTCTTCACTGTCGTTCTCTCCCGGTACTATCAGGGTGGTGAGCTCCACGTGACAGGTCTTCACGGCTTCCTCTATGAAAGCCATGACCTGCCGGCGGTC
>CACZSC010000029.1 GCA_902783755.1 uncultured Ruminococcus sp.
ATAAAAAACAGGGTCACCCGATCTGGGTGGCCCTGTCGCATCATACAGGTTATTTGCTGAGTCCGGATGCGGCGTACTCGCGCTGCATCTGTTCCCTTACTATCTCATCATCAGCGATGAGGCTTGCCAGCTGGTTCTTGGCGCTGTTCTCGATGGATCTGTAGAACGAGGCGAACACGGACTGGTTCTTGCTGATGGAGTTGTAAAGCCCGGTGTTGAAGATGTTTCCGCCTTCGCCGAGTGACCATACAAGAGTGAATGCGTTGCCGTATGTGTCATGGATAAGCTGGATCATTTCGGCATTGGCGGATTCACGTGCGTAGCGGATCTTGAGGGTCCACTCATAGTAGTCCTGCATGACCGTGTCTGCGGAGATCTGGGACAGATACTCGATCACGGCGCTGACGAAAGGCATGTTCTGGAATGCCACGTTGCTGGGGATGAACCCGACTTCGGTGGTGTCGTGGATGGTCGAGATGTAGTCTTTCTGGCTTTCGTCAAGCTTCGGATAGGGAAGGACAGCCAGATTGACTTCGGTGTTGGCATATATCTCGGATTCGAGATTACCAAGTCTCTGATAGGTCAGGAAGAGGATCTTTCCTTCGACGAAGGAATCGATGGTGTCCTGGTTGTCATTGTGGATACCAACCGCCGTCTCTTCGGCATTGAACAGTGCGGTCAGCTTGTCGCAGAGAGCAAGGGTGCGTTCGTTGTTGACCGTGATCTCAGGGTAACCGTTTTCATCTCTGGTGATGTATCCGGGGTCGGAAGTCGTGAGCCACGGGATCATCGGGCCCCACCACTGCCAGAGCACAAGGCCCCATTTGTCGCGCCTGTCACGTTTGTGGTTGCCCTGGTAATCCTGATATGTCGGATGGGCGCCGTCCTCGCCGCCCCTGACGATGGTGTACAGCTTGTCAAGAGTCCATTCGCCGTCGCGGACTATCTGGTAGACCGATTCGGGATCGCATCCGATCTCTTCATAATAGTCCTTGTTCATGATGAGGCAGTGGCTGTGGCGCGTGACGTCGATGAAATAGTCTCCTGCCAGCATGTATCTTGTGTTGGTATTGAGAGATGCCGACTCCATCAGGCCGTCATACCAGTAGGGCTTTGAAAAATCGAAGTACTGACCGTACAGGTTGTCGTGGTACAGACCTTCAGTGGACAGGTTGAGCGCGCTTATATCGTTGATGATAAGATGGATCTCGTCAGCGTTCGCCTTGATGAGTTCGCGGATCTTGGATCCGACTTCATCAAAATTGTAGTCTGACTCAAAGAAGGTCAGCTTGACGTTGAGATCGGATTCGACTTTCTTGTTCCTCTTGATTGCTGAGTTGGCAGCTCTGTCCGCTTCGCCTTCATCGGAGCCCTGGATCAGGTAGTTCGATGAGTTATAGGAGGCCGTGTCGACATTCACCGATGTCTGGATAACGAATGAAGCTCCCTTATAGTCCAGGCCGGAGAAGGGGTTTTCCTCTTTCGGTGTCGTGTCGGAGGGGTCCGTGTTGGAGGGCTTGTTCGTGTTCTGATCGCAGGATATCAGCCCTGCCGCGAAGACCAGAACCAGAACAAGACACAGGATTCTTTTCAGATTGGTCATATTCTTACCTCACGAATGTAAAAATAGCTACAGATATTAAACAACAAAAATTAGTCCGTGTCAAGATGGGATCAGTCACAATCGCCCAAACTCGACACAACAGGGGAAACATGCCGTCGGAACGGGATGTCAGCCGTCCGCATTTTCAAGCTCTTCTTCCTCTTCATAGAGTGACATAAGGATGTCCTCAGCCTGGATCTTACGGTCTGTCAGTTCCGATACTCTCTGGTAGTCCGTGGCAGCCTCCCCGAAGAGCAGATCCTCGATCTCGACGATCTCTTTCTCAAGCTTTGATATCTCACGCGCGATCTCGGCCTTCCTTTTTTCCCGCTTTCTTTTTTCAGCCTGGCTCTTTTTCTTCTCAGTGTATTCTACGGACCGAGAGTCCGGGGCCGTGCTCCTTTCCGGCTGGGGCTTCAGTGACCGTCTCTGGAGATAGTCCTGATATGCGTCCCACCCGCCGATGAACAGTTCTCCGCCGTTTCCCAGATCGAGGAATTTTGTTGCAAGCCTTTTTGTGAAATACCTGTCGTGAGAGACTGCGATTATCGTCCCTTCGAATGCGGCCAGCGCGTTTTCAAGTACTTCCCTTGAATCTATGTCAAGGTGGTTGGTGGGCTCGTCAAGGATCAGAACGTTCATTCTGGAAAGGATAAGCTTGGCCAGAGTGAGCCGTGCCCGTTCACCGCCTGACAGGACGCTTACTTTCTTTTCGATATCATCTCCCCTGAACATGAACGAAGCCAGCGTGTTGCGGATCTCAGTCTGTGTCAGGTTGGGATAGGAATCCCACAGCTCGTCGAGGACAGTGTTTTCCTCTGTGAGGTTCTGGTTTTCCTGGTCATAGTATCCTACAGTCACGTTGTATCCGAATTCAACTGTCCCGGACAGGGGCTCCAGAGATCCGGTGAGGATCTTTATGAGGGTGGATTTTCCACATCCGTTCGGGCCGGACACGAAAAGCCTGTCCCGCTTCTTCACAAGGAACGAAAGATCTTTGAAAAGAAGATTATCGCCGTAGCCCATGGTGAGATTCCGTATGTCGGCAACATCATTGCCGGATTCGCCGGATGAAGTTAGCCTGAAACGGATGGATCTCGGAGCCGATTTGGGCTTTTCGATCTTCACCATGCGCGCGAGGGCCTTTTCTCTTGATTCAGCAGCTATGATGTTCCTTTCCCGGTTCCATCTTCTCTGCTGCTCGATATACGCCTCGATCCTGGCGATTTCCCTCTGCTGCAGCTCGTACCTCTTTTCGTATTCCTTCCGGTATTTCTCTTTTTCAGATACGTACTGGGTATAGCTGCACCTGTAAAGCTTTGATTCCCCGTGCTCTATGTCAAGGGTCTTGTTCGTGACTCTGTCAAGAAACATTCTGTCATGGGAGACCAGGATGACGGTCTTGGTTTTTCCGTATGCTGCAAGATGGGATTCAAGCCACTCCATGGTCTCGACATCCAGATGGTTGGTAGGCTCGTCAAGGATGAGGATATCCGGTTCTCTGAACAGAAGCCTCGCAAGAGCGAGACGGGTGCGCTGTCCTCCGCTGAGGCTGGTTACCTGCATCTGCCAGAAACTTTCATCAAAACCGAGGTTCTTCAGGATGCTGCAGCACCGTGATCTGAAATACAGACCGCCTTCGGAGATATACCGCGAATTGAGGTTCGAGTATTCTGCGGAAAGCCTGGTCGCGGTCTCATAGCTCAGCCCATCAGAATCAAGCTGATTCTGGATGTTCTGAAGCCTGCCTTCCATTTCCACCAGTTCGGCGAAAACCGCATACATCTGTCCGAGGACAGTTCCGTTGATGGGACTGTCCTCATCGCCGTTTCCGATTATGTTGAAGGCATCGTTCTGATGGAGCATTCCGACAGACTTGTCCTTTGCGATGAATACGCTTCCGGAAGAAGCCTCATAGTCGCCGTATATTATGTTGAGAAGGGTAGATTTGCCGCTGCCGTTCACACCCACGACCGCAAGGCGGTCACCTTCTTCTATCGCGAATGTGATGTCTTTCAGTATCTCCCTGTCTCCTATGCGGTATGAAATACCGCTTGTGCTGATCGATATCATAACAAGTTATTAAGGTCCGTTCTAAAAAACGGGGAATCGATCCCCGTTTTTTGGATTGTGTTAAGATTGGTAGTAGCCGCCGTTGTTTGAGGATCGGCTGTTTCTGTTCTGTGTGCTGTTCTGCTGTGGGTATCTCTGGTAATTGCCCTGGCGGTTTGTTCCTGCCCCGCCCTGCGGATATCCGCCTGCCTGCCGGTTTCCTGCCTGCTGACTGTTCCGCGACCTCTGGGACTGCTGCCTGTTGCCGTAAAGCCGTTCGTCATAATCGAACTGCGGAACGTTCGTCCTGTTTTTGTCTTTTTTCCTGAACCTGTCAAACACATAAGTTCTCAGGATAGCTGCCACGTCGTCATTGAACAGGGCGATCACAAACAGGATCGCAAACACCACGACCGCGATGATGACAAGTATCAGGATCACTTTGAAGATCGTAGCGATAACAGAACCGAAAGTCGGGGCCGACCCGGTCTCCTCCTTCTCGCCGTCCGAAGCCGGCGCAAGCTTTGATGCCATGTCGATTGAAAGCTTGGTCACAGCCTTGCTTACGGCAGAGTCGATATTGCCGGTACTGAAATCAGGTTCGAAATAATTGTCGCGGACGGATTCGAGATCAGCCGTCGTGATCCTGTCCTCGATGCCCGAGCTCTGGATAATGTAGTAATCCGAAGCAGAGGTGTCGATGACAATCAGGACGCCTTCTCCCAGTTCCCACGCGGAGAACAGACCTGTCGCATATTCCCCTATGCTCTTGCCGTCAGTTCCGGGAACGACGCAGACCGATATGGTGGTGCCACTCTTGGATTCCGAGTTTACTTTCCGGATCTGGCGCTCTGTCGATTCGGAAAGCGCGTCCGGACCGTCATAGATGTTGTCAGAGTGAGCCGGATATGCCGCAAACGACGGGAGAGCCGCTGAAAGTATAAGGAGGGCCGACAGCAGGACCGCTGCCAGCAGTTTGGGAATGTTATTCCTTGAAGTCATTTTTTTACTGACGGAGATTGATGAGCTTAGCCTTGAGTTCGTTTTCGATCCTGCCGAGTTCAGCTTCGGCTGCAGCTCTCTTCTCTCTTCCTTCCTTCTGGATGTTCTGGATCTCGTCAAGAGTTGAGATGAGGTCTTCGTTGGTCTTTGTAAGAGTCTCGATGTCGACGACACCGCGTTCAGCTTCCTTGGTGATCTGGATTGTCGCCGTCTTGAGAGCCTCGGAATTCTTCTTGAGCAGTTCATTCGTCATGTCGGTAACAGCCTTTCCTGCCTCCATAGCCTGATGTGAGTGCTCTATACCGAGAGCGATGACCATCTGGCTCTTCCAGAGCGGTATCGTGTTCATGATGACAGTCTGGATCTTTTCTGTCATCATGGTGTCGTTGTTCTGTACCAGACGAATTTGAGGAGACATCTGGATGGATACCATACGGGTGAGTTCCAGGTCATGGAGCTTTCTTTCGAATCTCACACACTGTTCAGCGAAATCATTTGCAGCCTGGGCGTCCTCCGGAAGACCGGAAGTCTTGGCTTTTTCAGTGAGTTCGACAAGGGTGGTTGCGCGCTCGTGTTCGAGTTTTTTCTTGCCGGCGACGATATACATGGAGAGTTCTTTGAAATATGAAAGGTTCATATCATAAAGCTCATCGAACATGGATATGTCCTTAAGAAGGGTGATCTGATGCTGTTCCAGAATGGACACGATGGAGTTCACACTGTCCTCGCACTTGTCGTATCTAAGTTTTATGTCGCGGATCTTTCTCTTGGTGTTCCTGAATATGCCGAGGAACTTTTTGTCATCCTTGGCATCTTCGTTCATGTCCTTGAGGTTTGCTATGAGGGACGTTATCATCCCGCCGACTTCACCGAAATCCTTGTTTCTTACGCCGCCTATGGCAGTGTCGCTGAAATCAGAGATCTTCTTCTGGGCGGCTGATCCGTAGCTGAGGATCATGGCTGAATCGGTGATGTCGATCTTCTTCGAGAATTCGTCGATCACTTTTCTTTCGCTTTCAGTGAACTGCGACTCATCAAGGGCGGGAAGCGCGCTCTGGGGAGCCTGCTCCGCTGCGGTGTTTCCGAGTGAGAGCTCAGGGGCTTTGGGAGCCTGTGCTACTGCTGCGGCTGCTTCTGCGCTCAGGCCGGCTGCGGGATCGAGGGTCAGTTTGATTTCGTTATCCATTTCAGAATCTCCTGTTCTTCTACATATTTATATATGGGGGTATCTGGTGCTTAATCATTTGAGGGTGCCTGTTCTTCGACAGGCTTTTCAGCGTGTCTGCCGGCGGTTATGCCGTATACCGAGAGCAGCCGGTCTGTTGCGATGATGCCGATCGCTGCGTACAGTGCCAGCCTCATTACCGAGAGGTTCGGGTTCGCGGCGCCTCTGGAGAAGATTGAGAACACGATCCCTCCGAGAGCCAGGCCGAAGCTGACCGAGCTTGCGAGAGCGCAGGCCAGCACGTAAAAACCGGGAGTCGCCTTCTCGGAGTCCAGCCTGAAGCACAGGCGGGTCTCGGAAACCAGGAACAGCAGGACGAACGCCTGCATCACCATGGTCAGGATCTTTACATGGCCGTTTATGGGTTTTGAGAAGTCAAAGTATTCTGCGAACATCTTCAGTATCACGGAAATGATCGCGAGGATGCCCATTACCACTGCAAAAAGGTCGTTCTTCGTTCTGTTTTCGTCCTTCTGGGAGGAGAGGTAGCACAGGACGAGAAGAGCTGCTATGCCCGGAGTAAGGGCCGCTGATATCGCAGCCGGGATGTTCACGTCTTTGAATCCCGACAGTATGCCTGTTTCACCGATCAGTATTCCGATACACATTATGACGCACAGCACGATGCCGAAGATCGACAGGGGCGTCTGTTTCGGTTTTGCCGCGACCACGTACTTCGATCTGAACATAAAGAACAGAACAACGGAGCACAGGCAGCAAAGAACTGAGAGAACGGTAAGGATCAGGAAGGGAACGGATCCCGTGGCAAAATGGCCGATTTCCGCGTCAAAGTCGTTTCTGAGAGCAAAAAAGTAAGAAACGGCGATGGCGAGGCCGACCGCAGGGAACGCGAGCCACATCAGGGAGTGTTTTTTGTTGTTTTCCATGGGAAAAAGCCTCTGTGCCTCAAATTATTTCATTATATTATATTACCACAAAGGAGCCGGTTTTACAAGATACCCGTGACCTGTCGTGCGGGCATATCCGGATTTTTGACAGAAGTTTTCGAAATACTCAGCGCCTGTGAACACAGGACAGCCGCTTTTGCATTCCTGCGGCTGATGTGGTATACTTGTACATAAACAAAACATCCATTTTCTGGAGGGCGTGACGTGATGGATCAGAATCTCTATATTACCGAAGAAAAGTACATCGAGACGATGAAGACGAAAGCTGAGCCGTATCTGGACGCACGGAGAGAATCCGGGTTCATCGAGACTTCCGACGGGAAGGAACTCTATTATGAGAATTACAGGGCAGACGAACCGAAAAGCTCCATCGTGATCCTGCACGGAGTCACGGAGTCGGTATCCAAGTATCACGAGCTTGCCTATTATTTCCTGAACGCCGGCGCGAACGTCAGCCTGCTGGAGCAGCGGGGACACGGCAGGAGCTACAGGGAAGTCGACAACAACATGATCACGCATATCGACGATTTCGAGCGTTATGTGGATGATTTTACGGATTTTCTTCTCGAAAAGTCCCCGAAGGACGACCTGCCGAGATACCTGTTTGCCCATTCCATGGG
>CACZSC010000030.1 GCA_902783755.1 uncultured Ruminococcus sp.
GCATCATGGAACTGCCTGAGGGCACAAGATTCATGATCCTTTCCCCGGTCGTAAGGGCAAAAAAGGGCCGTCAGGAAAAGGTGCTGGCCGATGCCAAGAAAAACGGATACGTCAGAGCCCGTATCGACGGGATCATATATGATCTGACCGAGGACATAGAGCTTGACAAAAACCTGCGTCACACCGTAGAACTCGTCATCGACAGGCTGGTGATAAAACCTGGCGTTGAAGGCAGGCTTTCCGACTCGGTGGAAGTCGCGCTGCGGGAATCAGACGGCTACGTTATATGCGCTACCGTTCCCCGCGACGGCTCTGATGCAGTGGAAAGCGAATACTCCACAAACTACGCCTGCCCGGAGCACGGTATCAGTTTCGGAGATCTGGAACCGAGGGCGTTTTCATTCAACAATCCTTTCGGCGCCTGCCCGGAATGTCTCGGTCTGGGAGTCCTCATGACAGCGGATCCCAGGAAGATCGTTCCGGATCTTTCGCTGTCTCTGGCTGAAGGCGCAGTTGCGGTAAACGGGTTCAAATCCCTTACCGATGACAGCTGGAACGGCCCTCTGTTCCGCAAAGTGATCGAAAGATACGGGGCTGATCTCGACACCCCTCTCTGCGACTATTCGCCCGAGGCCTTTGACGTGCTGCTCAACGGCGATTCTGAGCTCTATACCGTCACCCGCCGATTCGGTGAACGGGCGCAGACCCAGACGGTACCCTTCGAAGGCCTGTTGAAAATAATAGAGAAAAGAGCCCAGCCCGGAGCCTGGGAATATGAGTACTACCAGCAGTTCATGTCGGAACGCGACTGCCCGAGCTGCCATGGCGCACGACTGAATCCACAGATCCTTTCAGTGACCATAGGCGGAAAAAACATACACGAGTTCTGCTCCATGTCAGTCTCTGACGCCCTTGAATTCACAAAATCACTCCGCTTTTCTCCAGAAGGGGAAGTGGTCGCAAAAGAGATACTTAAGGAACTTAAAAGCCGTCTCGGCTTTCTCGAATCCGTAGGGCTTAATTATCTCACACTTTCGAGAAAGTCCGCGACCCTGTCGGGCGGAGAAGCCCAGAGGATAAGGCTGGCGACCCAGATCGGTTCCTCGCTTGCAGGCGTGCTGTATATTCTGGACGAGCCCTCCATAGGCCTCCACCAGAGAGACAACGGCAAACTAATAAAGACTCTCAAAAATCTGAGAGACCTCGGGAATTCCGTCATAGTAGTAGAGCACGACGAGGAGACCATCCTGTCATCCGACTATGTGATCGACATCGGTCCCGGAGCGGGAGTGCACGGAGGCGAAGTCGTCGCATGCGGGACTCCCCGGGAGATTGCGGAAAACAGAAACTCCGTAACCGGCGACTACCTTTCCGGCAGAAGAAAAATCAGAGTCCCGGAACACAGGAGGCCCGGAAACGGATCAACTCTGCGGGTCGTCGGAGCAAGAGAGCACAACCTGAAGAATATAGACGTGGAATTCCCCCTCGGATGTTTCGTCTGTGTAACCGGTGTCTCCGGTTCGGGCAAGTCTTCCCTGGTGAACTCCATTCTCTACCAGTCACTGGCCCATACTCTCAACCGGGCCATGACCATACCGGGGGACCATGACAGGATCGAGGGCACGGAAAATCTCGACAAGATAATCGCCATAGACCAGTCCCCCATCGGAAGGACGCCCAGGTCCAACCCGGCCACATATACAGGCCTGTTCACAGACATCCGGAACCTCTTCGCCTCGACCCAGGGAGCCAAGATACGAGGGTACAGCAGCGGACGTTTCTCCTTCAATGTAAAAGGAGGCCGCTGCGAAGCCTGCCAGGGAGACGGTGTGAAAAAGATCGAAATGCACTTCCTTCCTGATGTTTACGTCACCTGCGACGTATGCCACGGGAAACGGTACAACAGGGAGACCCTGGAAGTCAAGTACAAAGGCAAGAGCATCTCGGATGTTCTGGAAATGACGGCAGACGAAGGCGCCGAGTTCTTCAAGGATGTCCCAAAGATCGCAAACCGGCTGAAACTCCTCTGCGACGTGGGACTCGGATACATAAAGATCGGCCAGTCGTCCACCACCCTTTCCGGAGGCGAAGCCCAGAGAGTCAAACTGTCCACAGAACTCTCTAAGAGAGCGACCGGGCGTACGCTTTATGTGCTGGATGAACCGACAACGGGCCTTCATTCCGCAGACGTGGACAGGCTCATCAGGATCCTCCAGTCCCTTGTCGATGCCGGTAATACATGCATCGTCATCGAACACAACCTCGATGTTATCAAATGCGCAGACTACATAATCGACCTGGGGCCCGAAGGCGGTGACGCCGGCGGGACAGTCATAGCCCGTGGCACCCCGGAGGAAGTCTCTCAGATTCCCGGTTCATACACCGGCGCTTATCTTAAACCCAAGCTCATCACTTAACATACGACACTGCAGCCCCGCCGGGGCTGCTTTTTTCTCAAAAAAGAAAAAGGCATTGCTGCCTTTTGTCTTCAAATGTGCATAACTTCAAGTTCTATCCTCGTCCTTTGGGCATCGAGGCCTTTGAATTCCACGAAATAATCAAGTTCCAGTTTTCCACCCGTCGGATATTCAATGTCTCCGCGGCACCTTCTTGTGTACATGGCGAATTCCATGGGCCCGAACTGGGTATTGTATGAGTTCCTGTACCTTCTGCCTTCCGTGCACTCCAGAACAGACGCAACCGGTCCGGAATGATTGATCACCGTTTTCGGCTTTTCTCCGCTGAAGAACCGTATAACGGTCAATGTCCCGTCGAGACTCTCGTTTTCCGCAAATGAAACTTCTGTATATTTCTCACCGCTGTCAAGCTCGCCTCTTCCGATGAACCCCGTCGTGATATATGTGAACTCTTCTGAATCGTCTGTTTCGCTTTCCAGGTTGATCCTAATCTGATTGAGTATGTCCTTCAGCTTGTCTATCGGATCCTGTTCCGGCTCTTCCTCCTCATCATCGGTCATGAACGCCTCGTTTGTTTCCGGAAGAGACAGCCCGATATCTGTCCCCTCCAGATCCAGCACGCTGTCCAGTGCCTCGTCGGTCTCCTGCGGGAAAAACTCAGGATCAAAATGTTCACGTTCAAACAGATCAAAGTCGTCAGGTTCGTCGAGATACAGATTCCGCAGTACCGAAGACATATCCGTCGGCAGAAGCCCCGCCCACATCTGATATCCCAGCGTCTGCCGGGACTTCAGCTTTATTTTGACCGGTATTCTTTCTTCCATCGCTCTCACAGCATCCTCAGTGTCGGCTGCGGGTTGAATCTCAGCCCGTATTCCCCGATCATCTGTTTTGCCTTTTCCCATGAAGGCCCGTCATATGCAACATCCGGAGAATGAGCATCGCTCCCGACGCACACTTCGGCTCCTATCCTTCCGCACAGTTCAAAGAATCTGTCACTTGGGTAGTGCCTGTCGTCCCGGATACCGAGGCAGTTGATCTCCAGCGGCAGCCCTGCGCTTCCCGCTGTCTCGATAAGCCTGCTGTAATGTTTCTCGTATGTTTTCTGATCCCCGGTATAAGCTACCAGGTCCGGATGCGCAACATAAGTGTACATTCCTGTTTTGATAGCCTCGCAAACCTGATCCACATAATCTTTGAGGAGTTCCTCTGAATCCGTTCTCTGAGCTGAATACGCACCGTCGAACTCGTTTTTGATAAAGTGCTGCCCCAGGATCAGGTAATCCACCGGAAAGCGTTTGAACATCTCAATCGTTCTGCTGAAAAACCCGGGATAGTACTCCGCTTCATAACCGATCCAGACATCTATCCTGCCTTTGTATTCTTCTCGGAGCGCCAGCAGCGTGTTGACGTAATCCTCCTGCTGCTCCGGCTTCATCCTGAATCCGGAATAATACCCTTCAGGGAAAACATAAGGGGAATGGTCTGCAAAGCCTATGGTTTTCAGACCTGCTGCAATAGAGTTCTCTATGTATTCCCTCTCCGTCCCGGATGCGTGATTGCATCTGAACGTATGTGTATGAAGGTTGCATATCATGTTCATCTGTTACTGTCTCCCGTCCTTCGCGCTTCCTCAAGATTATACTCCTGTTGCGTTGTGTTTGCAACAAGATTTGACTTCACCGCTTTTTAGTGATATAATGATCGCATCAGATTTCTACATGTGTAAAATAGGAGATTCTACAAATGGCGAACTTGCGTACTGACCGTGACATCGTCACAATCAAAAGAACCATAAGTCTTAACTACGACAAATTCCGCACTCTAGGCCTTTTCTATCAGGAAAGGAATGAAGTTCTCGACAGGATAGCATCAATGGGCCCGGAAACGATATCCTCCGCTGCAGATGAATGCCGTGACGGCGGTGTCAGGTGGAGAAACTTTGCCACACATCTCCGCAGAATCGAAAAGGAGCTGATCGGTGAAAAAGAATTGCTGGATGCGTCACAGACAGAAGAAAAGGCCTTCCAAGACATTCTCGGAAAGCCTGTTTCTGACTTTGTTTCCGTCCACAGGGAAATTGCCGGCGTTTCGGTTTCATTTGATATCACAGGGACATTTGATGTCCTCACAAAGAGCAACCGGAACGGCGTGACGGAGATCCGGAATCTCGGCGTCTCACCTGAGACCCGGTTCACCCTTGTAAACGAACTCAATCCGTTCTGGGAAGACAGGTACTCTGTTTCCCTGAAAAGCAGGAACGTTTCTTTCGCTCTGGCAGCGGAGAATCCGAAAACCGGGGTCAAAGGCAGCTGCTGCGCAAAATTCTATCTCATAACGGATAACAGCATCATTATCGACGACCTCTCAAAGTACATGGACGTCGGCGACCTAATTCTCTGGATAAACCCCTGAAACAGCCGGTATCAATTACATCCACCCCTCGTGGGTGGATTTGTATTTTCTGACCGATTCGTCCGTCTCCGCAAGGATCTGCTCGGCTTCTTCTGGGGAATGAGCGGTCGCACCGCTCGCGTGGGCGTGGCCTCCGCCGTCGTGCCTTTCCGCTATATCGTTTATAGGCATGAATCTCGACCTCAGCCTCACCCTGATATCTTTCGAATCTGAACTTTTAACGTCGTCTATGAACATGATCCAGCAAAGCGCTCCCTTCACACAGCTGAGCAGCTTTACAGCTTCTGCGGCCTCGTCATATGACAGACCGAACTTTTCCATGTCTTCTTTCGTCACCCGGACGTATGCCACGCCGTTCTCTGTGATCTTCATATTGTCATATATGAACGCGTTATATTTAAGCACATTGCAGTCTGTCAGGTATATGTAGGAATATACTTTTTCAGTATCGACTCCATTTTCAAGAAGCATCGCCGTGATCTTCATGGTCTGAGGCGAGACGGAATTGAACCTGAACCTGCCCGAATCCGTCACGATTCCGGTAAACAGGGCTTCCGCGGCTTCCTGGCCGATGACAAACCCTTCCCGCTCCAGAAACAGTTCAGCTACCATTTCACTGGCAGAACTCCTGGACGGGTCTACCCACGCCACTGTCCCGTACCGGCCGTCTTCCCTCTCCGGGTGGTGGTCGATTTTTATAATCTCCCGGCACAGGCTGTATCTCTTGTCTGAAATCCGTTCTTCGTTGGCCGTGTCAACGACTATCGCAACGGCGTCTTTGTATTCTTCCTCCGGCACCTCTTCATCGCTCGATCCCAGAAAAGAGTACATTCCGAAGTCCTCTGAATCCACAAAAAGGACTCTTTTATGAGGGAAGCTGTCCTTAAGGATCTGCCGCACCGCGACTGCTGCTCCTATACAGTCTCCGTCAGCCCGTTCGTGCCGAAAGACAAATATCCTGTCATATTCCTTTATTATTCTGATTATTCTCTGTTTTATGTCCACAGATCAATCTCCGTTCTGTGAAAACGGTTCCGGCCGCTAGTGACCGGAACCGATGATTCACCATTTAATATCAACAGATTTTCCCGTTTCAGCAGATTCGTAGATCGCGTCGAGGATCTTCATGAGCGCAAGCCCGTCTTCGCCGGTGGCAACGCACTCCTTCTTTCCTTCAACCGCGTCTATGAAGCCCCTGATCTCGTCATCGAACGCTTCCATTCCGAACGCTGTGTCCCCAACCATGTTCATGTTGGTAAACATTCCGGAAACCGCTGTGAAGACCTTAAGCGGCCCCGCCAGTCTCGCTCCGGCCTTTGTTCCGTATATCTCGACTACTCCGGTGTCTTCTTCTATGTTGAGATTGAAGCTTGCTTCCACCTGAAGCGTGAATCCGTTGTCGAATCTGACCATCGCGGATGCCATATCCTCTACCGAATATTCATATCCGTCCTTGCCCTCGATCTGCCAGCCGAGTCCGCCGCCCGAAGCCCTGTTGCAGCCGAGGTTCTTATACGTAACCCCGTAGGCAGAAACCGGTTTGGGATTTCCCGCAAGGTATCTGGAGAGGTCGATGACATGTACACCAAGGTCAATGAGGGGGCCTCCGCCCGAGAATCTCTTGTCTCCAAACCAGCCGCCTGGGCATCCGTTCTTTCTCAGATAGGTGGCTTTTGCGTAATAAACGTCACCGACGATCCC
>CACZSC010000031.1 GCA_902783755.1 uncultured Ruminococcus sp.
CTCACCGCGGCGAATTCCGCCCTGGTTATGGGTTTGGTCATGTCGGCGTCGTTCAGGCATTCCGGGATCAGTCCCAGGTTGGCCGCTTCCTGCAGTTCCGCCTCAGCCCAGCCGGAGGCGTTAGACCAGGCGGCCGTGGTGCCGAACTGTGAGAAGTCGATATCGGGATTCCCCTCGCCCTCCTGCAGGGCCACCCGGGCCTCCCAGACCTCGTAGTCCTCATATGGCACGGCGTCAGCGGAGATGACTATACCGAAGTCGTATCCCTCGGTGTATCCGTCCTTGGACGCCCTTACGGCGTTGAGGCCGGGGATGGCTTCGAACTCGAAGGTACCGTCCGCAGCCGCCGTCACCGTGGTGGATGTGCCGAGGAGCCTTACCGTGGCTCCCGGCTCGGTCTCGCCCCTGAAGGTGCCTGTGAATATCTCGCTGTTGTAGTTCACGAGGAGCTTCGCGAAGTCTATGGCATAGCCGTCGCCCACACCCGCAGTCTCATCGATCGTTATGACGAGCCTGCCGGAGGAGATGTCCGCGAAGAAGCTCGGGGGGATTATTGCTGACACGATGTATGACGTGGGGCCGGTCTGGTCCACGTGGTTCAGAAGCTCCGCGATGAACGGGGCGTCCTTTCCGTTGAGCTTCACCGTGAAGACGCTGCCGAAGCTTATGGCCTGGAAGTCGTCTATGCACAGCTGGAGCAGGGCGTTCTTCACGCTGATCCCGGAAGCGTCGTATTCCATGGTTATCTCAAGGGCGCCGTCGCCGTAGGCGTTCTCGTTGTCCTCGCCCTGCTTGTACCAGTAGTAATTGGAGCTGTAGCCGTCGCTTGCTTCATCACCGGCACGGGAGCCCAGGAATATCCGGTCGGTGCCGGCCGGGTCCGTATCGTCCTTCGGCCAGGGATAGCTGTGGGAGTACTGGTCCACTGCCGTGAAGGGATTGTATCCCATGTCCGTGGGATCCTCTCCGCTGAGGGCGTCGATGTCGCCCGTCCTCACCATGAGCCCGGCTTCGCCGGTATCATGCAGGACAGCCGTCTTGGCCGCCCAGTCGTAGTTGTTCCTGTCCGCCAGTGCGGACACTGAGACCGATATGAGCGGGAGCACCAGCAGGACCGCCAGCATCACCGCAAGAGATCTTTTCTTCATCATATATACCTCCGATATATCTGTTTCCTGTTTGGAAAATCGCCGGGAATGCAATGCACCCCGGCGATCGTTTTCCTTTTGATTTCAGCCGATCATACGTGCACAGAGGTTATCTGGATATAACGACTGTACGCCTTATTTCCCTCTCTTGATGTAGTGGGTATGCAGGAGCTCGTGAGACTTGTGGGAGTTGGGCTCGCCGAGGAATTCCGCATAGATCTTCTTGATGATCGGATTTTCATGTGATTTTCTGTATTCGAGCTTGTCAGAGTCAGCCTTGTAGAGCACGGACGCCCTCTTTGCCTTGAGATCCACGGTGTTCCGTACGATCGCGGGCTGTGTGGGCTGGCCGCCGCCGTTGACGCATCCGCCCGGGCAGGCCATGATCTCGATGAACTGCACGTCATATGTGCCGTCCTGGACGCCCTTTAAGAGCTTGTATGCGTTTGCGGTGCCGGACGCGACCGCCACCTTGAGGTTGATGTCGCCCAGCTTGTACGCGGCGAACTTGATGCCTTCGGTGCCGCGGACTTCGTCAAAGTCGAGCTTTTCAAGAGGCTTGCCCTCGATGACCTCGGCAGCCGTTCTGAGAGCAGCTTCCATGACGCCGCCGGTAGCTCCGAAGATGGCGCCTGCGCCGGATCCGATGTCTATGGGCTGGTCGAACTTCTCGTCTTCAAGAGCCTTGAAGTCGATGCCTGCCTGCTGGATCATCCTGCCGAGCTCTCTCGTCGTGACCGCGATGTCCACGCCGGGCATGCCGTCCACGTCCTGGCCGGGTCTTGTGACCTCGAACTTCTTCGCGGTGCAGGGGATAGCTGACACGAATACGATCTTCTGGGGATCAAGGCCCAGTTTCTCGGCGAAGTATGTCTTGTACACGGCGCCGAACATCTGCTGGGGAGACTTGCATGTGGAAAGATTCTCGGTCATCTCCGGGAAGTAGTGCTCACAGTACTTGACCCATCCGGGAGAACATGACGTGATCATGGGAAGGACGCCGCCGTTCTTCACTCTGCCGAGGAACTCGGTAGCTTCTTCCATGATGGTCAGGTCAGCCGTGAAGTTCATGTCGTACACGCCGTCGAAGCCCAGTCTCTTGAGGGCAGCGACCATCTTGCCTTCGGTATCGGTGCCGGGCTCGTAGCCGAAGCACTCGCCGATGGTAGCTCTCACTGAAGGAGCGCAGCAGATGGCGACATGCTTTTCCGGATCAGCGATGGCATCCAGGATCCTCTGGGTATCGTCCTTCTCATGGAGAGCGCCCACGGGACATGCGACTATGCACTGGCCGCAGTTGATACATGTGGTCTCTGCCAGGGGAAGCTCGAACTGGGGAGCGATCTTGGAATCATAGCCTCTGTTGACGGTGCCGATAGCCCTGATGCCCTGGAGCTTCTCGCAGGCGGCCACGCATCTTCTGCAGAGTATGCACTTGTTGTTGTCTCTGATGATGGAGACGGAGGAATCATCGATGTTCTCGTGTTCCTTCTTCTTCGAGTAGCAGAACTTGTCCTCTTCGCACTTGTATTCCTGAGCCAGTTTCTGCAGTTCGCAGGTGGTGGATCTGATGCAGGAGAGGCATTTCTTCTCGTGAGCGGAAAGCACCAGCTCGAGGTTGGTCTTCCGTATGTTTCTGATCTTCGGGGAGTTCGTGGTGATCTCCATGCCCTCGTTCACGGGGTAAACGCAGGCTGCCACCATTCCCCTTGCTCCCTTGACCTCAACGAGGCAGATACGGCAGGCGCCGATCTGGTTGATGTCCTTGAGGTAGCACAGTGTGGGGATGTCGATATTCGCGTATCTGCACGCTTCAAGCACTGTTACGCCGGCCGGCACGGAATATTCAACACCATTGATTTTTACATTGACCATATCCATTCTGTTCACCAGCCTTTCTTATTTCTTCGAGATGGCGCCGAACTTGCAGTTGTCGAGACATGCACCGCACTTGACGCACTTGGAAGTATCGATTACGACGTAAGGAAGCTTGTTGCCCTCGGTGATCTCGTTGTTGGGGTTCACGGAGATGGCGCCGGCCGGGCAGTTCCTCATGCAGAGCTTGCAGCCCTTGCACTTCGCGGGATCCACGGTGAACCGGAGCAGTCCCTTGCACACGCCCGCGGGACATCTCTTCTCAACGATGTGAGCGATGTACTCGTCGCGGAAGAACCTCAGGGTGGAGAGCACCGGGTTGGGGGCCGTCTGGCCCAGGGCGCACAGGGATGCGGACTTGATGTAGGAAGCAAGTTCCTCCAGCTTGTCCAGATCCTCCATCTCGCCGTTGCCGCTTGTGATCTTGTCGAGGATCTCAAGGAGTCTCACGGTGCCTATGCGGCAGGGTGAGCACTTTCCGCAGGACTCGTCCACGGTGAATTCCAGGAAGAACTTCGCCATGTCCACCATGCAGGTGTCCTCGTCCATTACGATCAGACCGCCGGAGCCCATCATGGAACCGGCCTGGATCAGGTTGTCGAAATCGATTGGAGTGTCGATGAGAGAGTCAGGCAGACAGCCGCAGGAAGGACCGCCGGTCTGGGCCGCCTTGAACTTCTTGCCGTTGGGGATGCCGCCGCCGATCTCCTCGATGACCTCGCGGAGGGTGGTGCCCATGGGCACTTCCACGAGACCCGTGTTCTTGATCTTTCCGGTGAGGGCGAAGACCTTGGTCCCGGGGGATCCCGCGGTACCGAAGGATCTGAACCACTCTGCGCCGTTGAGGATGATCTGGGCGATGTTGGCGTAGGTCTCAACGTTGTTGACTATGGTGGGCTGGCCCCAGAGGCCCTTCACTGCCGGGAACGGCGGGCGGGGCCTGGGCTCGCCGCGGTTGCCCTCGATGGATGTGATGAGGGCTGTCTCCTCACCGCACACGAAAGCACCTGCGCCAAGTCTGATGTGGATGTCGAAATTGAAATCAGTCCCGAATATGTTCTTGCCGAGCAGTCCGTATTCCCTTGCCTGCTCTATGGCTATCTTGAGTCTCTTTACTGCGATGGGGTATTCGGCACGGACGTAGATCCAGCCTTCGTCGGCTCCGATGGCATAGCCCGCGATGGCCATTGCCTCAAGAACCGCGTGGGGGTCGCCCTCAAGAACGGATCTGTCCATGAACGCGCCCGGGTCGCCTTCGTCGGCGTTGCAGATGACGTATTTCTTGTCGGACACGGAAGCTCTCGCGAACTGCCATTTCCTGCCCGTCGGGAATCCGCCGCCGCCTCTTCCGCGGAGTCCGGAATCAAGGATGACCTTGATGACCTCGTCCGGTGTCATCTCCTTGAGGCACTTCGCCAGGGCGAAGTAGCCGTCCATGGCGATGTACTCGTCGATGAGCTCGGGGTTGATGACGCCGCAGTTTCTCAGCGCCACTCTCTTCTGCTTCTTGTAGAACGCTGTCTCACTGAGGGAAGCGGCCTCGGCCTCCTCCTCGCCCTTGGCTTCGCCGGTCTCGTTGTATACGAGACGCTCGACGATACGGCCCTTCAGCAGGTGCTCTTCAACGATCTCCGGAACGTCTTCCGGTTTGACCATGCTGTAGAACGTGCCTTCGGGGTAAACGATCATGATCGGACCGAGAGCGCAGAGTCCGAAACATCCGGTCTGCACGACTTTTATCTCATCGGCCAGACCTTTGTTCTTCAGTTCCTCTTCCAGTCTTTCGCGGACCTGGGCGCTGCCGGAACTCGTACAACCTGTGCCTCCGCACACAAGTACATGAGAACGAATCATCTGAGTTTTCCTCCTTCAATTATAGGTGGGTAGCACCGATTGTATATTCACTTACAGGCTTTCCGCCCTTTATGTGCTTTTCAATGACGTCCTTTGCCTTATCGGCGGTCATTTTGACGTAGGTGGTCTTCTCCTTGTCCTTCTCGTAGACCTCGACTACGGGCTCGTACTGGCAGATGCCTATGCATCCTGTCTGGGTGACCTGGACCTTGTCGCCGAGGCCCGCTTCGGAGATCCCCTCCACGAATGCGTTGAGCACGGGTCTTGCGCCGGCGGCGATGCCGCAGGTCGCCATGCCGACGACGATCCTGATGTCGCCGGAACCGGTACGCACGGACACCTTGTCCTGCATCTTGTTCTTGATGGCCATCAATTCTTCAAGAGACTTCATAAGTTTTTCCTTTCTATTGCATATTGCATTTTTTTACGTATTTATTCCCTCAGCCGCGCCGGAGCCTCAGCCCTCGCCGCCGCTGTACTGGCCGTTGAGATAGTCCTTTATCCATGCCAGGACCTCGGGCTCCGCCAGGGATATGTCCTCCCCCAGCACCGCCTTCAGTTCCCTTGTGTCAAGGTTCACGTCGAATCCGTCCCCTCTGTGCCGGTAGACGAAATCGATGTCAGGGGATCCCTGGATCAGGGTCATGACGGTCCCCGTCAGGTCTCCCACCGGTATGAAATCTATGTGGTGCCTCCCGAACTTCGCCAGAAGCTCGGTGCCGTGCTCCCCGCTCACGGACTCGTGGACGGACTTTATCTCCACGAAACCGCCGGTCATCTCGGCGAGCATCCTGAGGAATGGCACTCCCAGGCCCACTTTCCTGGTCTTTCTCGTGGTGAAGAAGGGATCGGAGAGCTTTTTCACCTGCTCCTCCGTCATGCCGCACCCGTCGTCCTTTACGGAGAAGGTCAGCCATTCCCCTTCCTCGTCTATGAGGATCTCTATGTTTTTCGCCCCCGCTCTCACGGAGTTCATAACTATGTCGAGGACGTAGAGGGATAATTCATCCATTGTCCCGGCCCTCCGTTTCCGGGGAGGTCTTCCCCTGCAGGTAGTCTATGAGCCTGTCCCTCACCAGCTGTGACGAATAGGGCTCGTCGTCGAGCTCTATGGCGAACTGCGCCTCGGATATGTTCCAGAGGTAGTGGGCGTCGGATGACACCACTTTCCTGAGTCCGCTGAGCACCGGGAACCTCTCCCTGTACTCCCCGTCGTTCCCGTCATCGTTCAGCTCGTAGCAGCTGAAAGCGGGGCTTTCCGGAAAGGTGCCCAGGGTGGACACGATGCCGTTTGCCTGCCGGTCTATGTGGGCCGGGTAGCAGGCACCGTTCCGCTTCGCGACTTCGTCGAAGGCCTCGTCTATGGAAAGGTCCGTGGCGTTTATGAGCAGATACCCGTCCTCGCCGCACTTCTCGTCGTTCTCGTCCATTATGAACTGGTCCCCGAAGATCTCAGGCCTGTTCTTCACCTTTATCCTGCGGCCGTCCACGAAGGAATCGAACTCCATGGCGTCCTCAAGGGTCCTGAAGAGGCATATGACGTGCACGTCCTCGGAGGTGGTCAGCTCCATGCCGGCCACGGGGATCAGCCCCCGGGCCTTCGCGTGGACGAAGAAGGCGGGACAGTTCTTCGATGTGTTGTGGTCCGTCAGGGCCACTATGTTCAGCCCGTTCAGGGCAGCCATCCCGGCGATGTTGGCGGGAGTGCTGTCCTGGTCCCCGCAGGGGGACAGGCATGAATGTATGTGGAGGTCGCAGAAATACCTGTTCATCCCGGTCTCACTCGTCCCGGAGCGTGGCCTCGTGCACCGAGACGCACAGCTCGTATACGGATTTCGGGGATGAGAGTATCACTATATCGTTCTCCTCCGCCGCCTCGAGGGCGTCGGGAAGGAGCTCCACTCCCTCCGCCAGTATGACCGCCGCGCAGTCCGTGAGGCTGGCCACGGCGATGACGTTCCTGTTGTTCATTATGGTGATCCAGAGTTCCCCGAAGTGGACATGGCTCATGGCCCTGCTGAGAAAGTCCCCGGCGTATACGCCATTGAACTCCCTTCCGGATATGTCGCCCGTGACGGCAGTCAGCTCAAGCTTCCCGGCCAGTTTTTCAAGCGTCATCTCTCTGTCCTCCTTCCCTGTTCCGGATCATTCCCCGTCTTCTCCCTTTTCCGTTCTCGGCTTCAGCTTGTCGAAGATGGAGTTTTCCTTGTATTTCGCCAGCTGCTCGTGGAACAGCTGCCTCATTATCACCGTGCATTCGTCGGCGTTGGCCTCCCCTTTCACGATATCCTCCGCGAAGGCCATGCAGGTGGGTGCACCGCAGGATCCGCAGTCTATCATGGGAAGGTTCTCGGCGATGGAATATATGTCCTTCATCATGCGCCGCGCGGTCCTGAAATCCTCGGACAGCGGATTGTAGGGCTGGTATTCCACCACGTTCTCGTTGAAGAACTCGTCCGGTATCCACTGGCTCGCGGGCCTGTTGGGGGATACGGGCAGGTATCTCTTGAGAGTCTGGAGCCTTGCCTGGGCTATATAGGCGTTGGCCACGGTCATGGCCCCGCCCACGCATCCGCCGTTGCAGGCGTTCAGCTCCACGAAGTCTATGTTCTTTATGTCCTCGTTGTCTATCTGGTCCAGCACCCGGATGCAGTTCTCTATGCCGTCGGCCGCCAGATAGCGCTCGTTGAAGGTGGCGGTTGATTCGCCGCCGGTGGAGGCCCAGCCTATGCCGATCATGCCGGCCTCTGTGCTCTCCTCGGGCTCTTCCTTCATCTTGTTCATCACGTCGACCAGCCTGAAGTACACGTCGCGGATGGACACCACCGCGTCTATGTAGTTCCGGTCCCCCGCGAAGTTGTTCTTCACGTAGCTGACCTTGGCGGGACACGGGGATATGAACACCACCCCGATGTCGCTGTCGGAAAGCTCGGGATGCTCCTCCTTCGCCTTCTTCCTGGCCTGGTGCGCCGCTATGTCCACCGGGGGCAGGATGGGCATGATGTTGTCGCAGAGGGACGGGAAGTTCATGCTGATCATCCTGACTATCGCCGGGCAGGCGGAGCTTATGATGGGTTTCTTTATGTCTTTCCTCTTGAGGTACTGCCTCGTGTAGGCGGATACAAGCTCTGCGGCGCAGGCCACTTCGTACACCTCGTCGAAGCCGATCTGCTTCAGTCCCCTGAGGATATAGCCGATGTTCTCCATGTTGTCGAACTGGCCGTAGAGGGACGGGGCCGGCAGGGCTATGGTATATCTGAAGTTCTCTATGACCGACAGGTCGTCGTTCACGGATCTCTTCGCCTTGTAGGGGCATACCTTGATGCATTCCCCGCAGTCTATGCATCTGTCCTTGCTTATGACGGCGTGGCCGTCCCGGATCCTTATGGCCTCCGTGGGGCAGCGCTTGAGACAGGTGGTGCAGCCCTTGCACTTTTCAAGCTCAAGAGACACCGAGTGATTGTATGCCATGGGGCTGTCCTCCTTCCGGGGATTTTTACAGGTTCACTTTCATTGTGATGGTGGTGCCGACTCCCAGGACCGTGTCGATCTTCATGTCGTCCGTATATTTCTTCATATTCGGAAGACCCATGCCGGCGCCGAAGCCCAGCGCCCTGATGTTGTCCTTCGCCGTGGAATACCCTTCCTGCATGGCGAGGTCTATGTCCGGGATGCCGGGACCCTGGTCCTTCAGTATTATGGTTATGGCGTCGTCGTCCACCTCAACGTCGGCCACACCGCCGTTGGCGTGTATGACCATGTTGATCTCGCCTTCGTACATGGCGATGGACACTTTTCTTATGATCTCGGGAGGCATGCCCAGCTGGCGCAGGCTGCGCTTCACGCTGTGGGAAGCCTGGCCGGCGGACTCGAAGTTCTCGCCGTCCACGTCATAGTGGAGCCTGATGGTCTCAGACATCTTCCACCTCGCGGCCGAGACCTGCGTAATACAGTATCCCGCTGGCTTCGTATGCCCGGTTCGCCGATCTCATGACGGCGATGCCGCTCTCCCTCGCCAGCTCTATCATCTCCTCGGAGGGAGCCTTGTTCCTGACGAACACGATGCATACCATGTCCATCATGCTGGCCGTGCGTATGACCTGGGGGTTCACGAGTCCGGTGAGAAGGACACCCTGGTCCTTCACGAATGCCAGGACGTCGCTCATAAGGTCGCTGACGCAGGCGGCGTAGACTTCCTCGTCCAGCATGTCTTCCCCGCACAGCAGTTCAGCGTCCAGAAGTTCCCTGATGTCTCCGATCTTCATCGACTTTTCACCTCAGATAAAATATTTGGTTATCTGTACTTCTTGATGATCCCTTCGACCATGGAGGGCTCGAGTCTTCCGTAGACTTCGTCACCGACGGTCATGACGGGAGCAAGTCCGCATGCGCCGAGGCATCTTGTGGCGTCAAGGCTGAACTTGAGGTCTTCGGTGATACCGCCGGCCGGGATGCCCAGCACGTCCTGGAGCTTGTCCATGATCTTGCCGGAACCCTTTACGTAGCAGGCGGTGCCGAGGCATACGTTGACCGGATGCTCGCCCTTCGGGTTGAGAAGGAACATGGAATAGAAAGTGACGACGCCGTATACTTCCGAGAAGGGCTTTCCGAGTCCCTCGGCGATCCAGTGCTGCACTTCCGTGGGAAGATATCCGTAAATATCCTGGGCTGCCTGAAGCACGGGCATCATGGCGCCGTCCTTGCCCCTGTACTCCTCGATGAGCTTGTCGAGCTGTGCCTTCTGCTCCGGTGTGCCTTTGAACGGAACGGATGTCATGGGTTTCTTCATTTTGTCTTCCTCCGAATATGTTGATTTCAGATTTTTCTTTTTTGATCTATGTCTCCGCAATCACTGATTGCAGGCTTTCTCGACCTCGTCGGCCGCGTTTTCCATGTAATCGTTCTCCATGAGCTCTATCACTCCCCTGTCCACCAGGGACGAGAGGCGGGGATCCATGGGGATCCTGCCCAGGAGCTTAAGGCCGTACTGTCCGCACACAGCCTCGGCCTTCGAATCGCCGAAGACCTTTATCTCCCGGCCGCAGTCGGGGCATACCGCGTAGGACATGTTCTCCACCAGGCCTATGACCGGTATGTTCATCATGGAGGCCATGTTGATGGCCTTGCCCACTATCATGGACACCAGGTCCTGTGGGGTGGTGACGACGATTATGCCGTCCAGCTTTATGGACTGGAATATGGTGAGGGGCACGTCGCCGGTGCCGGGGGGACAGTCGATGATCATGTAGTCTATGTCGCCCCAGGCCACGCCGGACCAGAACTGCTTCACGGTACCGTTGATGACCGGGCCTCTCCACACCACGGGGGCGTCGTCCTCTTCCAGCAGGGGATTCAGGGATATGAGCTTTATGCCGGTCTTTGTCTCAAGGGGGATCATGTCGTTGCCGTCGGAATATATGGTGCCGTTGGTCCCGAAGGCCTTCGGGATCGAGGGCCCTGTTATGTCCGCGTCCATGATGGCGACCTTGTTGTCCCGCCTCTGCAGGACCACCGCCAGCATGGATGCCACGATGCTCTTTCCTACTCCGCCCTTGCCGGAGATCACGCCTATTACGTGCTTTATTTCTGACTGGCTGTTCTGGGGGTCGAACTGCGGTTCTCTCGATGAGCAGTTGGCCGAACAGGTTGAACAGTCATGGGTGCATTCGCTGTTTTCAGCCATGTTTTATTCCTTTCGCGGTCGGTGATTCTCAAACCGATTAATTATATCTCAAAACCCCCGCAAATTCAACTGGTTGGCTTAACAAAGTAGGGGGTTCAGATACTGAATATTCGTATTTTTTGCACATTTCTGTCTATATACGGTAAAAACGTCAGTTTCCGCCCTTCCCCAGCACCTCCGCCAGGGTCCGGGTCAGGATCCCGATGTCCACGGGCTTCGCCACATGGGCCTGCATGCCCGCGTCCTTCGCCGCCTGCACGTCCTCTGCGAAGGCGTTAGCGGTCATTGCCACGATGGGCACCGAGGCCAGGGTCCCGTCCCCGAGGGAGCGGATCTTCCTTGCCGCCTCGTATCCGTCCATGACGGGCATCTGGATGTCCATCATGACGCAGTCGAAGTGCCCGGGGCCGGAGGATGCCACGGCGTCCACCGCCTCTTTCCCGTTCCGGGCGGTCTCCACCTCGAACCCCAGCTGTTCCAGGATCATCTTCGCGATCTCCATGTTGATGTCGTTGTCCTCGGCAAGGAGCAGCCTCTTCCCACTGAAGTCCGGGGCGGGAACCTCACCGGAGGTCTCCCTTTCCGGCGCCGCGGTCTCATCCGCGGGCTTCAGTCCGATGCGGATGATGATCTCGGTCCCGGATCCCGGGGAGGTCAGCACGTCTATTGTGCCGCCCATGAGGTCCACTATGCTCTTTGTTATGGCCAGTCCCAGGCCCGTGCCCTCGACTCCGCTGTCGGTGCTGGTGCGCTCCCGCTCGAAGGCGTTGAACATCTTCTCGACGAACTCGGACGACATGCCGATGCCCGTGTCGCGGATCCTGATCTCGTAGGGGACCGTGTCCCCGCTGCCTGAGCCCTCGCTGACCGAGACGCCTATCTCCCCGCCTTCCGGGGTGAACTTGTAGGCGTTGCTGACCAGGTTCATCAGCACCCGGGTCAGGTTCTTCCTGTCGCACCATACGAGAGTATGGGAAAGGTCTTCTGTATGGACCCTGAAGTCCATGTTCTTCTGCTCCATCTGCTCACTGAACAGGTCCCGGACGTCCCCGAACAGGGCCGGAAGGTCCGTGGGCACGTATTCCAGCTCCAGTTTGCCGCTCTCTATGCGGCTCATCTCCAGGATGTCGTTTATGATGTTCAGAAGATGGCGGCTGGAGGCGTCTATCTTATCGAGATAATCCCTGGTCTTTGAGGGATCCTCCTCCTTCCTTGCCAGGTCCGTGTATCCCATGATGGCGTTCATGGGGGTCCGGATGTCGTGGCTCATGTTGAACAGGAACCGGCTCTTGGCCAGGCTCCCCTCCACGGCCCTGATCTTCTCCCTCTCGCTGATCTCGTGCTTTTTCCGGAGCAGGTTCTGTATGTACATCATTATGGCCAGGCCTGCGAACACCAGCACCAGCTGCACGATGCCGCTCCAGGCGAGGGTCCTCTTCACCCCCTCGTCAGCGCCCGCGCTTATGAGCTTGGCCGCCCACATGAATGAGGAGTAAAGAAGGAGCGAGAACAGGACGATGCCCGAGGTGGACATGCCCGTGAACTGGGCCAGGGTGGTCTCGTTCACGGTCCTGAGATAGAATATGAAGCCCAGGAGGCACCAGAGGGCCAGCAAAAGGAAGGCCTCGCTGCCCATGGTCTCGATAGCCGTCAGCCTGGGGACCAGCTGCACTATGCCGAAGATCACCGAGATGACGGTCCCCGCCATGCCCGTTATCTTCGCGGCCCGGCTGCCCTCCGTCTTTCCCGCCTTGAAGGCGGCGGCGGAGGTGTATCCGAAGCCCACTATGGCTCCGAAGGAGGTCAGGTCCACGAACCAGTTCAGGGTGTTGCGACCGAAGAGGGACAGGACCACCGATATTATCATTATGAAGATTATGCTGTATTTCGTCTGTGTGAACTTCGGGGAGAGTATCCTGTCCTCCGCCATGGTGGAAAGGACCCTCATGGCGGCGCGGTACGCCCCGATTATGCCGGTGAAGATTGCGGCCAGGGCCGCGACGGCGATGATGACCAGCCCGGGCGTGCCCATGTATTCCGCTGCTGCCCGGAACGTGGGGACGGAGACCGTCCCGCTGAGGTTCTCAAGATCGGCGAGATACGCGCCCCAGTCCGCGTATCCGTCGGGCACGAAGGATATGCCGACGACGGCCATGGCGCCGTATAAGACGAGGGCCGCTGCAATGGCGAGGAACAGTATCCCACTCGTCTTTTTCACGTGGAACCTGAAGTGGGCCGTGTCGAAAGACACGGTCTCGAATCCCACGAAGGCCCAGGGGGCCAGGATCACGATGGTCAGCACGGCATAGGCGGGGTTCAGTCCCATGGTGCCGAAGGAGTGGCTCCAGCTGCCGCCCGTGACGTGAGGTATGCAGATCACGGCCACCGCCAGCACTCCCGCCAGCATCACGAAGGAAAGGACCGTGAAGAGCCTCTGCAGAAACTTCTTCGCGAATATGAACAGCAGTCCGATCCCCGCGAAGGCAGCCAGGGAGATCAGCACTTCCACGAGATATATCTCATTCCCGGCGATATTGTAGTGGAGCTCCGGCGCCGCCACCCCGTTGAGCACCGTCCTCACGACGATGAAAAGAGCCGTGCCGTTGAGGAAGACGATGGTGAGGTATGAAAGGCACAGGAACCAGGACGAAAGGAACGCGTGGTCCCGGCCGAAAGCCTGTTTCGTGTAGGAATAGACTCCTCCGGTCTGGGGGTTACGCCTCATGAGATAGGAGAAGTTGTACGCTATGACCAGCATGACGGCGGTGCCCAGGGCCAGTGATATGAGGGTGCCGGCCGGCCCCGCCACCGGCAGGAACGTGGTGCCGGGCATGACGAAGGCGCCCCACCCCACCATGACGCCCAGGGCCATGGCGAACACGTCCGCTTTTGACAGATATCTGTCAAGTCCTTTTCTCTGCTGTGTGTCCAATCAGTCTTCCTCCTTCTTTCTGTAAGTATGGTTTTTGCGTGTTCCAGCAGTTGTATGTCTCTGACATTCGCAGATGAATGAATCTTTTTTC
>CACZSC010000032.1 GCA_902783755.1 uncultured Ruminococcus sp.
CAAGACCACCCTCGTGGACCAGATGCTCAAGCAGTGCGATACATACCATGAGAACCAGGTCGTCCGTGAAAGAGTCATGGACTCCGGAGATCTTGAACGCGAGCGCGGGATCACCATCCTCGCGAAAAACACTTCGGTCGTCAGAAACGGTATAAAGATAAACATCGTCGACACTCCCGGCCATGCAGATTTCGGCGGAGAAGTCGAGCGTATACTCAAGATGGTCAACGGCGTCATACTTCTCGTGGACGCCGCGGAGGGTCCCATGCCCCAGACCAGGTTCGTCCTGAGCCGCGCCATGGAGCTCGGCCACAAGATCATCGTGGTCGTGAACAAGGTCGACAGGCCCGACGCGAGACTTGACGAAGTCCCGGATGAAGTACTGGAACTTCTCCTTGAGCTTGACGCCACGGACGAACAGCTGGACTCCCCCATGATCTTCTGCAGCGGCAGATCCGGAAGAGCGTCGGTCACTCCGTACGAGCTGGGCGACAATCTCGACTGCCTTTTTGACGCCATAATAGACTATATCCCGGCACCGGAAGGCGATATCGACGGCCCTCTGCAGCTCCTGGTCTCTTCCATAGACTATAACGACTACGTAGGAAGGATCGGTATAGGAAGGATCGAAAGGGGCGTCGTCCATCAGGGCGAGGAAGTCGTGATCACAAACTACCACACGCCCGACGTTCCCCCGAAAAAATCAAAGATAGTCTCCCTGTTCTCTATAGAGGGGCTCACGAGAAAGCCCATAACCGAAGCTCCCATGGGCGACATAGTCTGCTTCAGCGGAGCCGAAGACATAACGATCGGCGACACCATCACGTCCCCGCTCGACCCCACTCCTCTTGAATTCGTCAAGGTCAGCGAGCCCACGATGGAAATGACATTTTCCGTCAATGACAGTCCCTTTGCCGGGAGAGAGGGAAAATTCGTCACTTCGAGGCAGCTTCGCGAGCGCCTGTATAAGGAAACACTTAAAGACGTGTCCCTCAGAGTCGCCGACGGCGAGACCACTGACACATTCAAGGTCGCGGGCAGAGGAGAGATGCACCTTTCCATACTCATCGAGACCATGAGACGCGAAGGATACGAGCTCTGCTGCTCCACCCCCAAGGTCATATACAAGGAAATCGACGGACAGCTCTGCGAGCCCATGGAACGGGTATCCATCGACGTGCCTGAGGAATTCGTCGGTGCCGTAGTCGAGAAGCTCGGCTCAAGAAAGGGAGAGCTTCTTGAGATGGGTCTGCACGGATCCAGGATGAAGATAGAATACTCTATCCCCGCAAGATGCCTGTTCGGGTACAAGAGCGAGTTCCTTACGGATACCAGAGGCGAGGGCATCATAAACTCCATATTCGACGGATACCAGCCGTACAAGGGTGAGGTGACCACCAGGTTCACGGGTTCCCTGGTCGCAAGCGAAGCCGGTGAGGCAACATCCTACGGACTGTTCAACTCCCAGGACAGAGGCATCATGTTCATCGGCGTCCAGACTCCCGTATACGAAGGCATGCTGGTCGGCGAATGCCCGAAAAAGGAAGACATCACAGTAAACGTATGCAAAAAGAAGCACCTCACCGCCATCCGTTCCGCAGGCGCGGACGAGGCCCTGAGGCTCGTTCCCCCGAAGATCTTCTCCCTCGAGCAGGCCATCGAGTTCATAGCCGATGACGAGCTCATCGAAGTCACTCCCAAGTCTCTCAGACTCAGGAAAAAGATCCTTGATACCGAGCTGCGACTGAAGGCGGCCGCAAAACTCAGAACCAAGGAATGACGGGCGAAAAATTTACAATTTAATATGATCAAAAAATGCCGAAAGTGGATACTCGAATATTTACTTTCGGCGCTCTTTGTTATATAATTATTTGGAATGTGTTTTTCACATTTGACTGCTCAGAAAATATAATTTTGTGGAGGATATACCATATGGCAAGAAAGAAACTTTCCATGGATGGCAACACCGCTGCGGCCCACGCGTCCTATGCGTTTACCGAAGTTGCGGCCATCTACCCCATAACTCCTTCGTCAGTTATGGCAGACGTCACCGACACCTGGTCAGCAGGCGGTCTCAAGAACATAATGGGTGATACCGTTAAGGTCATCGAGATGCAGTCTGAAGCAGGCGCTGCAGGTGCCGTTCACGGCTCTCTCGCAGCCGGCGCTCTCACCACCACATATACGGCTTCCCAGGGCCTTCTCCTGATGATCCCGAATATGTACAAGATCGCGGGCGAACTCCTTCCCTGCGTGATCCACGTTTCCGCACGCTGCGTTGCATCTCATGCACTTAACATATTCGGCGACCATTCGGACGTTTACGCATGCCGCCAGACCGGCTTTGCAATGATGGCCGAATCCAACCCCCAGGAAGTAATGGATCTGGGCGCTGTCGCTCATCTTTCCACCATCAAGGGCCGCGTTCCCGTGCTGAACTTCTTCGACGGCTTCAGGACCTCCCACGAGATCCAGAAGATCGAGACCTGGGACTATGATGAACTGGCATCCATGGTCGACAAGGACGCCATCGCAGCCTTCCGCGCAAGAGCCCTCAATCCGGAACATCCCGTGCTCCGTGGCTCCGCTGAAAACGGCGATATCTTCTTCCAGCACAGAGAGGCATGCAACAGATACTATGAAGCGTTCCCGTCCATCGTTGAGGAATACATGAACAAAGTCAACGAGAAGATCGGAACAGACTACAAGCTCTTCAACTACTACGGCGCTCCGGATGCCGACAGGATCATCGTCGCCATGGGTTCCGTGTGTGACGTGGCCGAGGAAGTCATCGACTACATGCTGGCGCAGGGTGAAAAGGTCGGTCTCGTAAAAGTCCGTCTGTACCGTCCCTTCGTCGCTGAAAAACTTGCCGAGGCGATCCCCCAGACAGTCAAGAAGATCGCAGTCCTCGACAGGACCAAAGAGCCCGGCGCTCTCGGCGAACCTCTCTATCTCGACGTGGTCGCAGCTCTCAGCGTGACCGGCAGATCCGACATAAAGGTAGTCGGCGGACGTTACGGTCTCGGCTCCAAGGATACTCCTCCGCAGTCAATATTCGCAGTATACGAGAACCTCGCATCAGAGACACCGAAGCCGAACTTTACCATCGGCATCGTTGACGACGTGACAGGCCATTCACTTCCCGAGAGACCCGCTCCGGATACTTCCGCTAAAGGAACCATATCCTGCAAGTTCTGGGGCCTCGGCGGTGACGGCACGGTCGGCGCCAACAAGAACTCCATCAAGATCATCGGCGACCACACCGACAAGTTCATCCAGGCATACTTCCAGTATGACTCCAAGAAGACCGGCGGTATCACCATTTCCCATCTGAGATTCGGTGACCAGCCCATCAAGAGCCCGTACTACATCAACAAGGCCGACTTCGTCGCATGCCACAACTCCTCCTATCTGAAGAAGTATGACATGGTAAGCGACATCAAGCCGGGCGGAACGTTCCTGCTTGACTGTCCGTGGGACAGAGCCGAACTTGAAGAGCACCTCCCTGCCGATGTAAAGACCTATATCGCAAACAACGGGATCAAGTTCTATACCATAGACGCCACAACGATCGCCACCAAGAGGATCGGAAACGCGAAGGTAAAGAACACTGTCCTCCAGTCCGCATTCTTCGCTCTCGCCAATATCCTTCCTAAGGATGAGGCTATCGAGTACATGAAGAAAATGGCATACAAGTCCTACATCAAAAAAGGACAGGCCATGGTCGACCTCAACTACAACGCTATCGACGCAGGTGCTGACGCGTTCACTGAGATCGACGTTCCCGAGGCATGGAAGAACGCAGGACACAATGCTCCGAAGAAAGAGTATGAGTCCAAGAGACCCGAGCTCGCAAAATTCGTCAACACCATCGTTGATCCCGTCGGAGCAATGGCAGGAGACAAGCTCCCAGTGTCCGCGTTCACAGACTACGTAGACGGCACATTCCCGCAGGGCGCTGCAGCAAGCGAGAAGCGCGGCGTTGCAGTTTATGTTCCCGCATGGAACCCGGACAACTGTATCCAGTGCAACAACTGCGCGTTCGTATGTCCTCACGCCGCCATCCGTCCCTTCGCCATGACCGAAGAGGAGGCAGCAAAGGCTCCCGCAGCAACAAAGTTCTGCGAGAAACCGGTCCTCAAGACCAACTACAAGTTCACCATGTCCGTATCTCCCCTTGACTGTATGGGCTGTACGCTCTGCGTGAAGGCCTGCCCTGTCACCGCAAAGGCGGAAAAGGACGGAACGGACAAGAAGGCCATCGAGATGGTGCTCCAGGAGACCCAGCTCGACCAGCAGGAACCCTTCAACTACGCTGTTGCAAACGTCACGGAAAAGCCCGAGATCATCAACAACACAGTCAAGGGATCCCAGTTCAAGCAGCCGCTGCTTGAGTTCTCCGGTTCCTGCGCAGGGTGCGCCGAGACATCTTATGCAAGACTCATCACCCAGCTCTTCGGTGAGAGGATGTATATCTCCAATGCTACCGGATGTTCTTCTATCTGGGGCGGATCCGCACCTGCAACTCCATATACCGTCAACAATTCCACAGGCAAGGGCCCGGCATGGGCAAACTCCCTGTTCGAAGACAATGCCGAGCACGGTCTCGGTATCTACCTCGGCCAGAAGACCATCCGCAACAGACTCGCCGGCAAGGTGAAGGCTCTCGCTGAAGAGACCGCTTCCGAAGAGTTCAAGGCAGCAGCTCAGGAATGGACAGACACATTTGACGACGGCAAGCTCAACACTCCCGCCACCGAGAAACTCGTAAAGGCTCTCGAAGGACTTGCAGGAAACGAGCTCGCAGCTGAGATCCTTTCCGAAAAGGATTATCTCGCAAAGAAGTCCATCTGGATCTTCGGCGGTGACGGCTGGGCATATGATATCGGCTTCGGCGGTCTCGACCATGTCATCGCTTCCGGTGAGGACGTAAACATCATGGTATTCGATACCGAGGTTTACTCCAATACCGGCGGACAGGCTTCCAAGGCTTCCAACATAGGTCAGGTAGCCCAGTTCGCAGCAGCCGGCAAGGCCATCAGCAAGAAGAACCTCGCTGAGATCGCCATGTCCTACGGTTACGTATATGTGGCACAGGTTGCAATGGGCGCTGACATGAACCAGCTCCTGAAGGCTCTTACCGAAGCTGAAGCATACCACGGTCCTTCCATCATCATCGGCTATGCTCCGTGTGAGATGCACGGCATCAAGGGGACCATGGCAAACTGCCAGCTCGAGATGAAGAAAGCCGTAGAGGCAGGCTACTGGCAGATGTTCAGGTTCAATCCCGCACTCCGCGCAGAAGGAAAGAATCCGTTCACTCTCGACAGCAAGGCTCCTACTGCAAGCTACATCGATTTCATCAAGAACGAGAACCGCTACAACAGACTCGCCCAGACAAATCCCGAGCGTGCTGAACAGCTGTTCGCCCGTGCTGAGGAAACCGCCAAGGCTAAATACGAGAGACTCACAAGATACAGCAAACTGTACGAAGACTAATCCGCAGACACAGGGGTGCCGGAACATCTCCGGCACCTCTGCTTATATTTTCAGAGGTGAATTTTATGGTTAAGTTCAAACATGTAGCTCTCATCGGTATCGACGGAGCGGGAGATTTCTTTTCAAAGACGGAGACCCCGAACCTAGACAGGATATTCGCTGACGGAGCCGTAGGGCACAGAGTCCTCACATCCATCCCCACAATCAGCGCTGAATGCTGGGGGTCCATGCTAATAGGCGTGACTCCGGAAGTCCACGGCCTTACAAACGACATCGTATCCGCAAGGCCGTACCCGGTGGATTCTCCTTATCCGACCCTCTTCAGGGTGATAAGGGAACAGAATCCCGGCGCCGTACTCGCTTCCTTCTGCAACTGGGGCCCCATCAACTCCGGCATCATAGAATCGGACATCGGCGTCTACAAGGAGATCGGCGGGGATGAGCCGCTGTGTGACAAGATATGCGGCTATGTAAGGGAGAGCAGGCCCGAGATGCTCTTCGTCCAGTTCGATGAAGTCGACGGAGCCGGACACTGCTACGGCTACGGTACCGAAAGGTACTATGACCAGATAAAAGTCGAAGACAGGCTCATAGGAAAGATATACGAAGCATACCGGGAGGCCGGGATCCTTGACGACACGCTCTTCCTTGTGACCGCAGACCACGGCGGAGAAGGTCACAACCACGGCGGTACCACCGACGAGGAAAAGTACGTGATGTTCGCGGCTTGCGGGCACGACGTGAAGCACACAGATATAAAGGACATGGTCATACGCGACACTGCGTCCCTGTGCGTCAACGCCCTCGGATACAGACAGCCTGAAAGCTGGGATTCAAAGTTCCCGGCTGAGATCTTCGAATAACTGCAAAAAGCTTCACCTGTACAATTATGCACGGGCGAAGCTTTTCTATCTCTCTTTTCTTGACGATACCCGCCATACTGTGTATAATGACTTTATCACATACATATTATCAATACGGAGGCTAATCATGGCAAAGAGACTTATATCAGCTGCCCTCATACTGATCATGATCCTTTCTTTCACGTCATGCAGTATCGGAAAATCGGACGGGCCCGGTCCCTCAAAGCCTGACGACTATACTGACGGAGAAGAATATCCGCGGGTCACATACTATGACAGCAATCCCGAAAACAAATATGCGGCGGCTCTCCAGAACAGTCATCTGGTGTATACCTACGGTGAGGATCACAATGACGGCGAAGGCGCCGTTCCCCTGGAATACGAGTTCCTTAACTGCGCCAACTACCATTA
>CACZSC010000033.1 GCA_902783755.1 uncultured Ruminococcus sp.
CAGAGGGAGGAGATCCTGAACCTGCTGCGGGACAACAGGAACAGATGCCTCACGGCCCGGGAGATCTGCGGCCGGGTGAAGGCCGGGGAGGCTACCGTGTTCCGCACCCTTTCCGCCCTCGTGAAGGAGGGCGTCATCAGCAAGTTCCTGTCGGGAGACGCCCCCACGTACCAGTTCAACGAATGCGGCTCGCACCATGAGCACATACATCTGAAGTGTTCCGAATGCGGAAAGCTCATACACTCCGACTGCTCTTTCATCGAGGAGCTGGAGGAGCATTTCGAGAAGGACCACAATTTCAGAGTGGACAGGTCGAAGACGGTCATATACGGGATCTGCAGCGAATGCGCTGAATCGGAGGGGAAGAACGGGTGAAGAGAATCATATCTGTACTGATCATGGCATCCCTTCTGCTGGCAGCTCCTCTGATGCGGTCCTGCGCCGTGCCGCCGGACCGGGAAAAGCCCCTTGTGGTGGCGACGAATTTCGCGGCCTACGATTTCTCGAGAGCCCTGTGCTCCGGTTTCGCGGATGCGGTGATGCTGCTGTCACCCGGGAACGAGTCCCACGATTTTGAAGCCACGGTCTCCGACATCTCCATGATAGAACGCTGCAGCCTGTTCGTCTTCACGGGCGGGGAGTCAGACGAATGGATAGAAGACCTGTTCGATGCCATGGGGGACCGGGCGGAAGACATCAGGACCTTCGCCATGACGGAGCACGTAAAGCTCCTCACGGAGGAGATCCCCGGCATAATCTCTTCCCGGGAAGAGTATGACGAGCATGTGTGGACCTCCCCGAAGAACGCCCTCATCATCCTTGAGGATCTGGCGGAGGAGCTGTGCGGCATATTCCCGGAGCAGAGCTCCCTGATCAGGGAAAGACTGGAAGGTTACTCCGAGCGGATACGCGGCATCGACGGAAGATTCGAAAAACTGGCCGGGGAAGCCAAAAGGAAGACCATCGTCGTGGCGGACCGGTTCCCGCTGAAATACCTGTGCGAGGAATACGGTCTCGGCTACTACGCCGCCTTTACCGGATGCACTTCGAATACCGAGCCTTCCCTTTCCACAGTATACTTTCTCATAGAAAAAGTGAAGCAGGAGGACATCCCGGTGATATTCGTGATCGAGCTGTCCGACGGAAAGACCGCGGAGTTCGTCGCCGGTGAGACCGGCGCCCGGATACTGACGCTCCAGTCCGCCCACAATGTGACAAAAGAGGAATTCGACTCGTCCGTGACCTACGCGGATCTTATGGAAATGAACCTGGCCGCTCTCGATGCGGCCCTGAAATGAGGTGACACCAGTGAATCTCATAGAAGCGAGATCGGTGGTCCTGGCCTATGACGGCCATACCGCCGTGAGCAACCTGACCTTCAGCCTCGAGGAAGGCGACTATCTGTGCGTCGTCGGGGAGAACGGATCAGGCAAGTCGACCCTGCTCCGGGCCATCACCGGAGACATATCCCCTGCCGGCGGCACCCTCTCGATAAGCCCCGAACTCAGGAAGCACGGCATCGGATATCTGCCCCAGCAGACCGCCATACAGCGGGATTTCCCGGCTACGGTCCTTGAGGTGGTCCTGTCGGGCTGCGTGAAAGCGGATTCCTTCGGCCTCGGCTGGAACCGGAAATCGAGGAAGCGGGCTGCGGAGGCCATGGAGATGCTCGGGATAACGGAGCTTTCGAAGAACTGTGTCGGCGAGCTTTCGGGCGGCCAGCGCCAGAAAGTCCTGCTGGCCCGGGCCATGTGCGCGTCTGACAGGCTACTTCTCCTGGATGAGCCGGTGACGGGGCTTGACCCGGCGTCGGCCCACGAGCTCTACGAGACCATAAGGAAGATAAACCGGGAAAATGGATGCGCCGTCATTTCCGTCACCCACGACATACAGTGCGCACTGGAAGAGGCGAAGCACATGCTGTCCCTGTGCCGGGGGCACTATTTCTTCGGCACCGTCGAAGGCTACAGAGAACACGAACAGCTTGACGCTGAAATGGACCATTCCATGCATCATCACAACGGAGAGGAGGAGCACTGCCATGCCTCTGAATGAGATACTGTCATCTTCATTTCTTCTGGAAGTCATACTGAAGGCCCTCACGGTGGGGATCCTTGTCTCCGTATGTTCGTCGATCCTCGGGGTGTGCCTGGTGCTGAAAAGGCACTCGATGATAGGTGACGGTCTGTCCCACGTAGGCTATTTTGCCGTAGCCGTGGGAGCCTGCGCCGGGGTCAGCGGGACATTTTCCATGGAGATCGCCATACCCATAGTCATAGCCGCGGCCGTGCTGATCTTCAGGCTGGCGAAAAGGGAGGGAAAGCTCAACGGGGATTCCGCCTGCGCCATAGTATCGACGGGATCCGTGGCCATAGGCACCATACTCTACAACCTGACGGGAGGCAGGAGCGGTGACATCTGCTCTTCTCTCTTCGGATCCTCATCCATCGTGACCATATCCACGAAGGACGTGGTCCTCTCGGCGGTGCTCTCCGCCATCGTGATATTGTGGTTCGTTCTGAGCTACAAGACCATATTCGCAGTGACCTTCGACGAGAACTTCAGCCGGGCGGCCGGGGTGAAGACCGAAGTGTTCGGCCTGCTGCTGGCGGTGCTCACCGGTCTCACCATAGTGGTGGGCATGAAGCTCATGGGATCCATAATGATATCCGCGATCCTC
>CACZSC010000034.1 GCA_902783755.1 uncultured Ruminococcus sp.
GCGGAAAACAACGAAAACGGAGGACGTACCATGGAGAGACATTCGATCCTTGACAGGGACATCGAGGAAGTGCTCGTGACCCAGGAACAGGTCGATGAGATCACGACCCGGATCGCCGAGGAGATAGACAGGGATTACGCGGATTCCAAGAGACTCATCCTGCTGTGCATCCTAAAGGGCAGCGTCGTGTTCATGGGAGACCTCATGAAGAAGGTCAGGATCCCGGTGGAGATCGACTTCATGAAAGTGTCGTCGTACGCTTCGGGGACAAAGACCACGGGAAGGATCAACATCCTGCTGGACCTCAACAGGAGCGACCTGTCCGAATGCGACATCCTCATAGTCGAAGATATCATAGACAGCGGAAGGACCCTTTCGTACCTGTCTGAATACCTGGCGCTGAACGGCGCCCATTCGGTGAAGACCTGCACCCTGCTGGACAAGCCTTCAAGACGTGAAGTGGACTTCACGCCGGACTACAGGGGCCTTGAGATCCCGGACAAGTTCGTCGTGGGATACGGCCTCGATTACGCAGAACAGTACAGAGCGCTGCCGTATATCGGCGTGCTGAAACCTGAAGTCTATTCAAAGAAATAGGGCTGAGGGATAGAAAGGACATTTGATGAAGAGAGGACTAAAGACAGCCATATTCTACGTTGCCCTGATAGGCGTGATTCTCATCGCCACGGCGGCTCTGTGGAATTCCATACCGCGGGAAGGTCTTTCATACAGCGACGTCATAAAGTATTTCAAGGACGAAAAGGTAATCTCGTTCGAAGTGAATACCAGCGACAAGCTGACCATGCAGCTGAGAGACAAGGATGCTTCCGGAAACGAGTCGAGGCGCGAGGTGACATACAACCTGAGGAGCTTCGATCTGTTCATATACGATCTCGGCGACCTCATAAACGACCAGTACGAGAGAGGGGTCATCGAGAAGTTCGAGTATCCGGCTCCCGCCGCGATCCCGGCCTGGGTGAGCTTCATACCGTACATACTGGTGTTCGGACTGATGATCTTCATGGTGATATTCATCATGAGGCAGGCGTCCGGGGCCCCCGGCGGGCGGATGAATCCCGTCGGCAGGACCAGGGCCAAGCTCATTACTCCCGACAAGAACACCGTCTACTTCAGCGATGTGGCGGGAGCGGACGAGGAGAAAGCGGAGCTTGAGGAGATCGTTGAATTCCTCAGGGATCCTTCATACTTCACGAAGCTCGGCGCCAGGATCCCCCACGGCGTGCTGCTGGTGGGCCCTCCGGGAACCGGTAAGACCCTCATGGCAAAAGCCGTGGCAGGAGAAGCCGGGGTCCCGTTCTATTCGATCTCGGGCTCCGATTTCGTTGAACTCTACGTCGGCGTCGGCGCAGCGAGAGTCCGCGACCTGTTCGATACAGCAAGGAAGAACACAGCGGCGATAGTGTTCATAGACGAGATCGATGCTGTCGGCCGTCACAGAGGCGCGGGCCTCGGCGGAGGACACGACGAAAGGGAGCAGACCCTCAACCAGATCCTGGTTGAGATGGACGGCTTCAATACAGAGGAAGGCGTCATAGTCATGGCCGCCACAAACAGGCCCGACATACTCGACCCGGCGCTGCTCAGGCCCGGAAGGTTCGACCGCCAGGTCACCATGAACTATCCCGATGCAAAAGGCAGGGAGGAGATACTCAGGGTCCATTCGAAGAACAGGCCCCTTGAGAACGACGTGGACCTTTCCGTCATTGCGAAGACCACCGTCGGCGCCACGGGCGCGGAGCTTGCCAACCTGCTGAACGAGGCCGCTCTCATGGCCGCGAGAAAGGGAAAGCACCTGATTGGCATGCAGGATCTGGAGGAAGCCATGATCAAGCTGATCGTGGGCCCCGCCAAGAAGTCAAGGATAGTGAGCGAAGAAGAGAAGAGGATGACCGCGTACCACGAGGCCGGACACGCCATCGTATCCTGGGTGAGACAGCCTGAGGAGAAGGTACACCAGATCTCCATCATCCCGAGCGGAAGAGCCGGCGGATACACGCTGTCCTTCCCGAACGAGGACAAGAGCTACAGGCTGCGCAGATCCATGGAGAACGAGATCGCCGTATGCCTGGGCGGAAGAGCCGCGGAACAGCTGATCATGGGAGACATCTCCACCGGAGCCTCCAGCGACATCCAGCGCGCGTCTGCTCTGGCCCGCCAGATGGTCACCAAGTACGGTATGTCTGACGCTCTGGGCCCGATCCTCTACGGCAGCGAATCCAGCAGCGACGAGGTGTTCCTCGGAAGAGACTTCACCAATACGAAGAACTATTCCGAAGAGACCGCGTCCCTCATAGATTCCGAGGTCAAGAAGATCATAAACAAGGCCTTCGAGGAGGTCCTGGAGATACTCAAGGAGAAGGAAAACAGGCTGCACTTCATTGCCGAATACCTCATGAAGAACGAGATCATGGAGGAAGAGCAGTTCAAGCTTGCCATGGAGGATGCTGAAGTCACCATGGAGACCCTTGAGGAGATGGTAGCTGAAAAGCGCCGCAAGAGCGCTGAAGAGAACGAAGCGAGAGCGCGTCACATCAAGGAACTCGAGGAAAAGAGGGCCCGTGAGCGCGAGCGCGAAAAAATAACCCGTGACTTCAGAACGGGGAGAGGTGGTACGGACGACAGGGAAAGGACCGACAAGACTGACCGTCCGGCACGATAAATGAGATCTGTCAGACGGAAGCGAACCTTCCGTCTGATTTCTTAATACGATTTTTTTATTCGGAGGACTATATGAGCGAGCGCTACGAATTCAGGGATGAGAAGAAAGAGATCCTCATCAAAAAGTATGACACCCCCACCCCGTGGATCAACTATCTGAGCAACGGAACGTTCCACACGCTGATCTCCCAGGCGGGCGGAGGCGTGGCCTTCTACAGATCCCCCCAGATCTGGAGGATCAACCACTACAGGTTCTTCCATCTTCCCACCGACAGGAGCGGGTTCTATACCTATATCAAGGACGGTGACACCGTGTTCTGTCCCACGAACGAGCCCGTGAGGGACAAGCCTGACGAGTGGGACTGCACACACGGGATGGGATACACCAGATTCCATTCGAAAAAGAACGGGCTGTGCGCGGATGCCCTGTACTTCGTTGGGCCCTATGAGAACTGCCTCATTTGGGAGCTGAAGCTGAGATCCGACAGAGACAGGGATATAAAGGTGTTCCCCTTCGTGGAGCTCGGCATGATGGAATTCATGAGGGAGCTGCAGTGGCAGTGCTACAACAAGCACCAGCTCCAGGTATATGACATGGATGACATCCTCGTATACAGGTACGGGGTGGAGAACCAGCCGAAGCCGGCCGAGACTCCTCTCGTGTATTTCGCGGCTGATGTCCCGGTATCCGGATTCGACGGGGACAGGGACGAGTTCGTGGGTACCTACAGGAGCGAGGAGAATCCCAGAAGGATAGAGGAGGGCAGCTGTTCCGGATCCACCATGATGGGAGGAGACCCCTGCTTCGCATTCGAGATAAATATCGGGCTCAAAGCCGGGGAAGAGAAGACCGTCCGCATATTCCTGGGGACCGCCATGGATGAAGACGGGATCAGGAAGAGCGTGGCCCACTGCAGACAGCCTGATTTCGCGGAGAAGTCCTTCAGGGCCCTGAAGGAGCACTGGGACGGATATCTCGGGAAATTCCGCTGCGAGCTTCCGGACAAGAACACCGAAAGAATGGTCAACATCTGGAATCCCTACCAGGCCGAGAGGAACTTCCAGTTCTCAAGGAACATCTCGTATTACGCCACCGGCACCTTCAGGGGCGTCGGATACAGGGACACCTCCCAGGATGTGCTGTCCATGGTGCCTTTCGACATCGGAAGGGCAAAGGACAAGATAAGGCTGCTCCTGACCCAGCAGTACAGGGACGGGCATGTGAACCACTATTTCTTCCCCACGGAAGGCTGGGATCCCGTCACCACGGTCCACTCAGACGACCATCTGTGGATCATACTGTCGTGCCACGCGGCGGTGATCGAGGAAGGGAGCCTCGGACTGCTTGACGAGAAGGTCACATATTACGACGGCGGAGAGGGCACCGTCTGGGAGCACCTCAACAGGTCCGTCGACTTCACCCTGGCCCACCTCGGAGAGAGGGGATTCCCGCTCATGCTGAGGTCCGACTGGAACGACCAGCTGTTCAGGGTGTGCAGGGAAGGAAAGGGAGAGAGCATCTGGACTGCCATGCAGTTCGGCGTGGCTCTCCGTGACATGGCCGAGATGGCAAGGCTCAGAGGCGAGGACGACGGCAGGTTCAACGCGGCGTACGAAGCCCAGAAGAATCTGGTCAACACCCTGGCCTGGGACGGGAAATGGTTCAGAAGAGCCATCATGGACGACGGCAGATACCTGGGCTCCGAGAAAGAGGAGCAGGCCAAGATCTGGCTCAACTCCCAGACCTGGTCCGTCATCTCAGACATGGCCGAGCCTGAAAAGGCCAGACTGGCGATGGACAGCGTATACACCATGCTGAACACTCCCATGGGGATCAAGAAGATCGAACCTTCCATAAAGGACTATCCTTCAAAGGAGAACCCGCTGACCAACTACAACAAGGGCTGCGGCGAGAACGGTGCAGTGTTCTGCCACGCGAACACCTGGGCGATCATTGCGGAGTGCCTGCTGAAGCGTCCCGAAAGGGCATATCAGTACTACAGGCAGCTTTTACCCATGGAAGCCCAGAAGAGGGCCGGCGAGTGGAGATACAAGGCGGAGCCGTACGTCTACGCCTCCAACATATTCGGACCGGAATCGGACAAGTTCGGGCTCGCGAACGTGAGCTGGCTGTCCGGCACCGCGTCCTGGATGTACATAGCCGTGACCCAGTTCATCCTCGGCATAAAGCCCACATGGGAGGGGCTGGTCTTCGACCCGTGCACACCGGAGGAGTGGAAGAACCTGAAGGTGACGAGACAGTTCAGGGGAAAAGAATACACATTCGAAATATAGTTCACTGAGGAGATATCGGCATGAGAAACAGAATCGATCTGTGCGGCGAATGGGACTTCCGGCCTTTATACGGAGTCGAGGGAGATATTTCACTTCCTGAGACGGAAGGGAAATTTGAGAAGATCACCGTGCCGTCGCTGTGGCGCAGCAACTGGTTTGAATACCGCGGATACAACCCCTATGACGTGATGGACTATCCCAAGGAATGGAACGCGGCAGACACTGGCATGTTCCGCAGGTTCTTTGACGTAAGCAGAAAAGAGGATGAAGCCATATACCTGAACATAGAGGCGGCGGCCCAGAGGTCCGGCATATACGTGAACGGCCGGTTCGTGTGTGAGTGGGACGAGGAGTTCCTGCCCCTGAACGTCGACATCACGGAATATGTCAGAGACGGGAAGAACGAGCTGCGCATAGTATGTACCAGCTTTGAGAAATGCACGATACCCTCGGGGCAGATCAAGACCACGGGAGTCAGAGGCTCCGGTTTCGGAGAGGTAGCCCGCGGCATATGGGACGATATATACATCGAGACCGCTTCGAAGGTCAATATCAGGGACTGCTACATAAGGACCTCATTCAGGAACCATCGCATTGACATTACTGCAGAGCTTTCGCAGAAAGCGGACGGCTGTTCGGTCATCGCCGACATCATCGACGCCGGAGGCGGCGATCCCGTCCTGACATTGCGCGGGGACGCGGAAGAAGGAAAATGCGAGCTGTCGGGCGCCTGGAACGATCCCGTGCTGTGGGATACCGAAAACCCGCATCTCTATTATGCCAGGCTCAGACTTATAAAGGACGGTGCCGCAGTTGACGAAAAGACCGAAAGGTTCGGATTCAGGGAGATCTGGTGCGAAGGACCCAGATTCATGCTCAACGGGATACCGATCAACCTGAGGGGCGATTCATGGCACTTCAAGGCCACCGTGCAGATGACGAAGGAGTATGCCCTCAACTGGTATGAGATGTGCAGGAGCAAAGGCGTGAACTATATAAGGCTCCACGCCAATCCCCATCCCCGCTTCTATCTGGATGCGGCGGACGAGACCGGCATGCTCATCGTGGATGAAACGGCCATATACGGGTCCGGAAAGAGCATGGACGCATCGCATCCGCGGTATATACAAAGGTGCAGGGATCACGCGAGAAGACTGGTGCTCAGGGACAGGAACCATCCCTGCGTCGTGTTCTGGAGCCTCCAGAACGAGATGCGCTGGGTGGACGGCAGAGATACTTTCAAGCTCTACATCCCTGAACTGATGAAAATAATGAACGACGCGGACCCGACGAGGCTCGTGTCCCTTGACGGGGACAACCGTCTGATCTCATATGAGAACACCCAGATCGAGAGCCTGCACTACAATATAGACGGAACGATAGAGCAGTGGAGAAGGGAAAAGCCGCTGACCATCGGCGAGCACGGAGGCATGTGGTACATCTGCCCCCAGAACGCAAGCCAGTACGTGGGCTATCCGGCATATGAGGATTTCGAACCATGTGCGATCGGTTTCGCAAAAAAGGAAAGGCTGTTTCTTGAATATGCGAGACGTCTCGGCGTGCCCGGGCTTTCCAC
>CACZSC010000035.1 GCA_902783755.1 uncultured Ruminococcus sp.
CTGGCCTGGTGCTATGACCGCTATGAAAACGGCTTGTTCGGCGACCAGGTCTACCTGGACCGGATGCCGGGGCTTTTCCCGGGCGTCCGGGAAATCGAAGACCGGGGCTGCGGTGTCGCTCCCTGGAATGAGGAGCAGTACCGTTTCCTTCCCGAGGGCACCATCCAATGGAACGGGAAACGGATTCCGGTGTATTTCTTCCATTTCCATGGCATCGGTGTCGACTGTGAAGGGGAGCGGATCGTCCTCCGCTGCAAGAAGAAGCATTTCCGCCGCGAGACCATCCGGGAAATGTTTGTCCCTTATGGGAACCTCCTCCGGGAGGTCTATGAGCGGGATCTCGGCCGGAGGGTGTCGAAGGTTGTCGTGAAGAATCCGACCCTCGTCCGCCGCGTCGTCCAGGCGTGCAAGGACCTCCTCCGAAACAATGCACTCGTCCGGAAGGTGTATTTCAAGTATCTGAAAGGCCATACCGGCTATAACAGGAAACAGACACTTTCATGAATCTGTATTTCGGCGTGACCATAGCGCCCTATGCGGTCGATTTCTGCAACGCCCTGCATGAGCGTTTCCATTGCCGCATCTTCCATCGGGAGGTGGATGTGGCCGGGCTGGCCTTTGATCCGCTCGATGTGGAAAAGGAATGCCGTTTCCCTTTTGAGCGCTATGATTCCGGTCTGGGATGGAGGGCCTTCAGACAGCTCTGGAAACTGGTCCGGGAGGAGCGTCCCGAAGTCGTGTTCACCAGTGAGTTTTCGCTGACAACCATCCGGCTTTGGATGATCAAGTGGCTTTCCCGGGTTCCATTCCAACTTGTGTCGATCTGTGACGACAGCCTGGACATGATTGAAGGGAACGATTTCAGTCGTCGCCACCGTCTGGCCCGGCATTTCGTTCCCCCTCTGACGGATGAGTTGATCCTGGCCAATCCGCCGGCCCGGAAGTGGTATCAGGACCATTTTGGAAAGGGACTGCTGATGCCGATTATTTCGGACGAGAACAGGCTGCGTCGCTCCTTTAAGGCGGCGCTGTCCCGCTCTTTGGAACTGTCTGCCCAGGTCAATCCGGAAGGAAAGGCGCTGGTTCTGTTTGTCGGCCGGCTCATTCCCCTGAAGAATCTGAGCTTCCTGCTGGAGGCGGCGAAAGGCCTGTCGGTGAAGTTGGTTTTTGTCGGAGACGGCCCCGAGGAGCAGGCCTTGCGAAGGAAGGCGGCCGGGGTGGACATTTTTTTCGCCGGAAGAAAGTCCGGGGAGGATCTCTATGCCTGGTTCAATCTGGCGGATGTTCTGGTCCTTCCGAGCCTCCAGGAGGCATTTGGAGCCGTAACAGGTGAAGCCTTGTCGGCCGGTTGTCCGGTCATCGTCTCGTCTCGCGCGGGATCCGCCTGCCTAGTCCGGGAAGGGGAGAATGGCAGTGTCGTTTCTCCGACGGACCTTCCTGCCTGGAAAGAAGCCCTGTCCCGCTGGGCCGTCCCTCACGTCCATGAGGGGATCAGACCCAGTCTCCTTCCGCTTTCTTTTGAACAGTGTATCAACGATTTAATTCATCAACTACCATGCGAATCAACCGACTGATCCTGCCAGCCATCGTTATGATGTCCTTCGGCTGTTCCCCCGCTCATCAGCAGGATGCCACTCCCTCGCAGGAGCAGGATTCCGCTCCCTCCACCTTGAAGGTCCTCGCCATCGGGAACAGTTTTTCCTCGGATGCCGTGGACTACAATCTGTATGACTTGTTCAAGAGCGGAGGGCGTTCGATTCTGATTGGGAATCTGAATGCAACCGGCAGTTCGCTGGAAGATCATTGGAACCGGGCGGAAGGAAAGAAGGCGGAATATACCTATATCAAGATTGTTGAAGGAAAGAGAACGATCACAGAGGGGAACGTCCTGGACGATATCCTGTCGGATGAAGCCTGGGACATTGTTACAATCCAGCAGGCGAGCGCCAAGTCGGCCGACAAGTCGTCATATATGCCGTTTGCGCAGAATCTGAAGCAGTTCGTCACAGCAAAGACCCATGCTGAAGTTGCTTTCCATCAGACCTGGGCCTATCCTGGCTCCGCCTTTGAGAATGAACCGGACAACAGTCAGGAACTGATGTATCAGCGGATTGTCGCCGCGGTGGAGGAAACGGCCCGCTCATGCGGCATCAGCCGGATCATCCCGACCGGAACGGCTGTTCAGAATGCGCGTACTTCTTATCTGGGCGATCATCTGAATCGGGATGGGCTTCATCTGGAATTGGATTATGGCCGCTATCTGGCCGCCTGTGTCTGGTTCGAGACGCTCAGCGGAAATAGTGTTGTCGGGAATGCTTATTTCCCGGATTCCATCACAAAAGAACTCGCGACTCTCTGTCAGACAGCCGCCCATCTGGCCTGCCTGAAGCGGGATGCGGTCACCCCCATGACGGATTTTCAAAACAAGCCGGAATGAGAAAACTGATTGTCAGTCTGATTGCTACTCTTCTGTGGGTGTCTCTCTCCGGGGAGACGCTGCACCTGCGTGTCACTTCTCAGAACGATTTTGACAGGCTCGACTCCATGCTTGGGAAAGCGATAGGAGGGGCGGCCGATACGGTGGAAATCCGTCTCGGTGCCGGGTGCTACTTTTTCCGGGAACGGCACTTGAATCTGGAGGGTCTGGACGCCCCTGGCAAGCACGTCAGGATCATCGGGGAAGACGCTGTCATTTATCCCGCCCTTGACCGGTCTTCTTTCGTGCCGGACGCGACGCATTTCCTCCCGGAAGGTGATACCATGCGTGTATTCTCTCCTCCGGCCCCTATCCGGCATGCTTCTTTTCTGGTATGGGTCGTGGACCGGAAAGAAAAGATTTGCCGCATCCGGGTGGACGAGGAGTTGGACAGTGTGGCGTTGAAAGGAGGTTATATCTATTTGACTCAGTGGTTCCGGGGTAGATCCTATCCGGTCGTCGGCATCAAGGGCCGCCACGTGTATTTCAAGGCAGAAGATCTGAAGCAGCAGCGTTTTCTGTATAGCGTCAATACGGACTGGACTTTTTCGATGCAGTATCCCCGCTACCGTCTGATCAATTGCAAAGGGGAATATGCCAAGGCGCGACAAGCGGCGGCCTGTACCTTTCTATCCCTGCACGATGCCTGTCTGGACAGTTTCCAGATAGAGGGCATCCGCTTTGTCGGCAACCGACGACTATCCGAGGCGCCGGACGACGCTTTGTTCCAGTTGACAGGGACGCGTGCTACAGTCCATGTGAGCCGCTGCCGTTTTGAATGGATCCAGTCGGATTGTTTCCTGGCGCATGATATGACGGGACTGACGGTCCGGGACTGCCTGTTTTCCCATTGTGGGCGTCGTTGCGTATTCGCCGGTCACAATACGGCGGATGTCCATCTGCTCTGCAACCGGGTAGCTGTGTCCGGAACCGGTGGCGCGAATGTCAATGCCTTCGAGAGTTATGGCCGCCATTTCCGGATCAGCGGTAACGATATCTCCGATTTTGGCTATGGGGCCATCCGTACCGACATCCATTATACGACAGACAAGCCATACGAGGTGTCCGGCGTCATCGACCACAATCATATCTATCAGACGCCGGCCTATTTTGCGGCGGCACCTGATGAGCTCCTGATGGACTCGGGCGCCATTTATGTTTCCACGAGAAATGATTCGGTCGTCGTACGGAACAATCTCATCCACCATATCAATGGACCGACCTATAACCGGGGCATTTTCGCCGACGACGGTACTTCTCATCTCACGGTTCGGGATAACTGTCTTTTCGCGATTCCGAACCATTACGCCATCGACATTGACACGCGCTCGGCTTGGAAGATGCGGCATCGTCGCGACCGCAAGGTGGATTCTGTCCATGAAGACATTGTCGTCGAGGGTAACCAGGTGGACGGCAAGGTTCGTATTCCCAAAAAGAGATAGCAGATGTTAGGCATCGTCATCGTCAATTACCGCAATTATCCGCTAACGGAGAAGTATATCACCGAGGAACTTCCCAAAATCCGGATACCTTACAAAGCCGTCGTCGTAGATAATGGAGCGACCGCTCAGGAATCGGCCGCACTGGAGCAGAAGACAGGTGTAAAGGCCATCCCGCATTCCAACGAGGGCTTTGCCATCGGCAACAATGTGGGACTGATGTATCTGGTCAACCATTTCGACATCGACTACGTGCTCTTTTCCAACACAGACATCCACTTCCAGTCCGAGAACACGGTCGAGCGGATGATTGAAAAGATGGCATCGGATGAAGGAATCGGCATCCTGGGGCCCCAGATTATCGGTCTGGACGGCCAGCGGCAGTCTCCGGAACCCTATATCGGGATGTGGGACCGTTATGTGCTCGTCTATCTGGCGACTCCGTTCATGCTACCAGAAGCGAAGCGGAAACGCTTCTACCTGAATTATGCCACGGAGGCGCAGGAAGGCTTCCACTACAAACTGATGGGTTCGTTTTTCCTCTGCCGCGCCAAGGACCTGCTGCTGATTGACGGCTTCGACCCGAATACCTTCCTCTATGCAGAGGAAATGATCCTTTCCGAACGGATGAAAACCATCGGGAAGCGTGCTTATTTCTATCCGGAAGTGACGGTTGTCCATGAGCACGGTGCAACCATCAATTCCCGCCTCAGCGAAAAAAAGCGGGCCATCAGCCAATGGGAGAGTGATTCCTATTATTACCGGCAGTACAAAGGTTATTCCCGCCTGTCCTGCCTGGTGGTCGGATTCTTCTTCCGTTTCCATCTCTTCATCCAGTTGTTGAAAATCAGATCCCCCAAAATATGAGAATGGACATCATACCGTATGCCGGTCTGTGCAACCGGATGCGGGTTATGGCATCAGGATATGCCTGTGCCCGGGAACTTGGCTATTCTGCGCGGGTCCATTGGACCTGGTCCCTGGCGGAATGCCGGGCGAAATTCCAGGACTTGTTCGAACTGCCGTCTCTACCGGAGTTGGAAATCGTGGAGACAAACAGCCTTCTGTACCATCCGGACAACCACCTCAACCTGCACCTTCCGTCGCTGCTGCGTTCTGTCGCCTTCAAACGTGTGGTCAAGGACTACAATTTCCGGGATGCCGAGTGCCGGCAGAGCCTCTCTTCCCACTTGAAGCAGCAGCAGATCAGCGGGGATTTCGCCTTGTGCTCGATGCACCAGTGCGGGCCGAATTATCCCTTGAAAGAAATCTTCCGTCCCCGTGCGGAGATTCTCAGGGAAATTGACGCCCTCGTTCCGGAGGAATCTGCAACGGATATGGTCGGGGTTCATATCCGGCGTACCGACCATGCCATTGCTATCAAGTATGCGTCCATCGAAGCCTACGCAACAGCCATGCAGGAGGAATTGGAGAGGAATCCCTCCTGCCGCTTTTTTCTGGCTACCGACGATGCGTCTGTCAAGGACGAACTGACCCGTCGCTTTGGAAAGGAACGCCTGGTCACAGCGCAACTGGTCCTGCGGCGGGATGCGCGCGATGGTATGGTCGGTGCTGTCATCGACCTTTTCTCCCTAAGCCGTACGGGCAGGATTATCGGCAGTTTCCGCTCCTCTTATTCCGAAATTGCCGCGGAGCTGGGAAATAGCCCCATCAGATTGCCGTAGAATGTGTGCGGAATCCTTGTTCAATCAAATCCTTCGTTTGCTGAATATGGGCACGTGAAGAAGCTCCGAACAGCACGGACTCGATTTTCGGGAAACGCGTGACATATTCGATGGCTTCATCAGGCTTCAAGGCTCCCGCCGCAAGCACTTGCATGGCCATCGGGCGGAATTCCCGGTCTGATTGCAGGTACTGTTCATATTCCTGGATGCTTCCGCTCATCCTGAACCCGATTTTGTTGATGGACGAACAAATAATCGGGTTTTTCAGTCCAATCCTTTCACACAAATCCACCAACCGGGGCAGGTTCATGGTAATAAAGCCCGGTTCGGCGTTGTATTTCTTTCGAATGTACTCGGCATAGTGCAGAAAAAGCTCATCAGTCTGAAGGCCGAGCATCAAATCCACGACAACATTCTGCAGGAAGATGACGGGGGTGTTCATTCCGGCAAACGCCTTCATCTCCGCATCGATCAGCAGTTCCATCAAGGCGGGATAGTCTTTCTTCAAAAAGGCGATGCCCGCCTTTCCCGTGACGGAGAAAATGTTCCCCGGAATAAAGCGCTGGGCCGCCCCCAGTATGCCTAATTCCGTAACGGCATTGGCATATTTATGGGCATAAGGCATGCAGGGAAAGAAATTGAAATTCCCGTAACGCTCAGGCCTTTTCCGCATGTGGTCGCAGATGTTGGTAATCCGGTCGTAGGTTGTACACATAAAAGTCCGGATCCCGCAGTCGATGGCGCTGTCCAGTACATCAATGATGGCCTTGTCCTCCTTGAAGCGGATGGCTTGTGCGCGCGAGCGTTCGTCTGAAAGGTGGTTGACTGCGAAAAAGGGATTGTCTCCCAGGATTACTCTGTCCATCATAGCTGCTGTGTTTGCGATCCGACTTCTTCTATCATTTTGATAATCTCATCCGTCCGGAAAGCGCTGGCGAAAGAATTCCGCTCATCGACCTTTCCGCTTCGGATTCCTTCCAGGAAAGCGGCTGTCTCCGCTGTGTATTCTTCTCCCCTCAAGTTGAAATCGACCATGTCGGTCAACTCCGTAATATAGCGGAAGTTCCATCCTTTTTCCAGTCCGAATTCCGGATTGTCTTCCCGGAGGTATATTTTCAGCGTCGTTGCGTCTGCTTCCAGCTTCCCACGGTCTCCTTCGATTTTCAGGGAGGTGGTCATCTTGCGGACGGTATCGTCGCTCCAGTTGACGGCAAGCTGTCCCCTCAGTCCGTTTTCCAGCTGAAGTGAGGCATAAACCGCATCTTCGACGCCGGAGCTGAAGATACTGGGCATGCTTACGCCCGCGCAGCCCTTGATCGGACTGTCACAGACATAATCGATCAGGTTCAATACATGGGCGGCATAATCTTCAATACATCCGCCACCGGTCTTCTTGTCAGAACGCCAGGTGCCTCCCTTCTTTCGCATCACCACGGGACCATATGCTTCACCCATAAAATGGAAGGGTGTTCCGATGATTCCTTTCTTCAGGAGGCGCTTCATCTCGTTGAAGGTTCCGATATAGCGGTTGTGATAGCCTACCTGGTTGACCAGGCGCTTTTCTTGGGAGAGCGCGACCATTTCCCGTCCTTGCTCCAAGGTCAGCGCAAAGGGTTTTTCACAGAAAACATGGCAGCCCTTCTTCAGTGCGTACATGACCATGTCATAGTGGAACTTGGTCGGGGTGACGACATAGACACAGTCAGGGGCGACCTGGTCGATCATTTTCTTGTAATCCGAAAAAAACGGGATCCGGGTCATCTTTTTGAACCCGCTTTCCATCAGTGAATCAGCATCGCATACAGCAACCAGTTCTACATCGGGAAGCCCGCCCAGAATGGCGGCGTGGCTGATTCCCATCTTTCCCAGTCCAATGACAGCAGCTTTTATCATAATCGCTATTTCTTAATGCGGAGGATACGTAAAAACAAATGACCGAAGAACAACATCTGGTTCCCGATGTTCCGCTTGAAAACTTCCGGGCGTAAGAAAATCCTTACCAGCCATTCCAGTCCCATCTTTTGCCAAAAACTGCCGGGCCGTTTTGAATTGCCGGCGTACCAGTCAAAGACGTTCCCCACGCTGATGCTCAAGCCTGCATTCAGCTTCGGCATCTGCTCGTAGGTCCATTTTTCCTGTTTCGGAGCAGTCAGTCCGACGATGAGGACATCCGGCCGAAAAGCATTGACGGCATCCCGCATGGCCGCATTGTCCTCTTCTGAAAAGGCCGGTTTGAAAGGCGGAGAATAGAAGGCGGTTTGAACATGGGGGTATTCACGTGCCATCCGTGTGCGGATTTTCTCCAAGGTTTCCGTCGTGGAACCGAGCAGGAAGACTCGGCCGCCCGTGTGCTCCATCTTGTCCAGGAAATAGATGAAACAATCCCATCCCGTAATTCTCCTGGCCCTTTTCCCATAGACGAGGAGGGGCCACAAGCCGAAATAAACGCCATCCAGGACGAGAAAGTCCGATCCTTGCAGAGCCGCCATCATCGCCGGATCTTTGCAGGAGAGTCCATAAGAATTCGGGCTGATGGTGTTGATGACTTTCCGCTCAGAAAGCGGGACAACCTGGAGACTCTCCTTGATCAGGGTATAACCGTCAAAAACCAGACAGCCATTCTTTTCTTCCATCATGATTCCTTCCTCTTGTCAATAGGCCTTCTGGTCTCCTCCGCGAAGAAGCTGCCAGATGGTAATAAAGAAAATGGAGAGATCCAGTTCGATGGACCAGTGCTCGATATACCAGATGTCCAGCTCCACGCGGCGTTTCATCTCATCTAATTCCTTGGTTTCTCCCCGGCATCCGTTAATCTGGGCCCACCCGGTAATTCCGGGTTTGGCAAAATGGCGGACCATATAGTCCCCGATCAGGCCGGAATAGACATCGGTGTGATGAATCATATGGGGACGGGGACCGATAATAGACATGTCTCCCTTCAGTACATTGATGAACTGGGGCAGTTCGTCAAGGGAACTCTTTCGGAGGAACTCCCCGAAAGGAAATACACGGCTGTCACCTTTGACGGCCTGTTTTGTGTCTGCATCCCGGCTCGGATGCATGGAGCGGAATTTCAGGCATTCAAAATCCTTCCCTTCGTACCCCGTCCGTTTCTGCCGGAAAAAGACAGGGCCGGGGGAGGATAGTTTGATGCCGATGGCACAGAAGAGCCAGATAAAGGGGAAGAGCGTACAAAGGAACAGAAGGGACAACACAATGTCCCCACCCCTTTTGACGATGGCGGCCATGGGGGTATTGAGCGGCTCATCGTGCAGGGAAATGACGTTGACGCTGCCCAACTGGCTGAAACGCATTTTCCGTTTGGGATATCCTTCCATGTCCGGGACATACTTGAACCGGACCATCTTGTTCTCGCAGAGCTGGACCAGACGGTTGACCGTTTCCGTATGGGTGGCGGGATTCAGCGAACACAGCACCTCTTTGATATTGGGGTAAGACCGTTCGATGTATCCGAAACAATCTTCAATTCCTCCCAGGCGCGTTGCATCTTGGGGAATCTCCCCGCCTTCTTCCGAAAAGAAGCCCAGGACACTGTATCCCCTGTCGTGGAAACTGTCATGAATCAGGTAATCGTAGATCGAAAGGAGGTTCTGGGCGGAACCGACCATCAGGACGGGGTAGTTGTTGGCTCCTTTTCGCCGGATCAGGCTGATAATCTGGCGGAAAAGCAGATGGACCATGACCGTCAGGATGCTGGTGACCGCCAGCTGCAGGGCAAGGGTTTTCCCCTGCAGGGTCAACTCGTAAATGATGGCCATGAGCCCGTTAAACAGCGCCCAGGTAAGGAAAGCGTTCAGGAAAGCCAAGCTGGCGATGTTGACAGCGGAACGGTTGCGTTCGTTGAGGTGGATGCCGGCGATGGCGATAGAAAGGAGGAGCGACCCGATCAGGATGACCCATGTCCCATCCTGTTCGTAGATGGGGAGGTTCTTGGCGCGGATCATGTGGGTGCCATACAAAATCCATAGCAGGGTCCCGACCTGGATGATGGCATCCATGATGAAAGCCGGCACCTTGTAAAAGATGGATTCTTTGGTGGCAGTATTAAGGGTCTTCAGCATTGTTTCAATTTACAAAGATAACATTTTTTGCAGAATCCTGTCATATCCCCACAAATTGGGATTGACAAGAAGGAAAAACCGCCGTACCTTTGC
>CACZSC010000036.1 GCA_902783755.1 uncultured Ruminococcus sp.
CCTTGATGACTGCCTGTTTCGAAACGTTCGTATGGGTGAAATAGAACACTTTCTCTATCCCGAAGCTCTCTATGGATCTGAGAGCCGGGAACATGGCCGATATGGTCTTTCCGGTGCCGGTGGGAGCCGACACGAGAAGATCGGATCCTTTCTTTATCGAGCTGTATGCCTTCTGGATGAAGTCCTTCTGGCCCTCACGCGCAGATGTGTGCGGGAAGTTCAGGTTGCGGATCTCTCCGGGCATCACGGAACACATATCTATGAATCGCCTGTGCTGCCTTGCGGCTCTTTTCAGGAGGGTTTCCAGCTGAGATTCCGCGGAATCCGCATCCAGGCTGAACCTGAACCCATCCGTAAGGCTGCCGTTTTCCGAATAGTACATAACCACATCCGCGCTGTCGATGCCCTGGTTGATCATGTATCCGTAAGAGGAGATGTATACTTCGGCAAGGTACTTTATATCGTAGAATTTCCTGCGCTGTTTCCCGGAGCCCGCGTTCCTCGCATATGACAGTCTCACAGTGCCGCCCGCATCCTCTGCAGCGGGCCCTTCGCATGTGATGACATAGTCGATATCCCCGAACGAATAGGCGTATCTGAGCTCCTCAGGAGCACCGGGCAGGGCGTTTTCCGGGACCCCGGCAGGTATGATGCTGTCAAGGAACAGACGGGACTTCTCGCCGTATTTTCTGTACGCGAATTCGGACAGCTCTGCCGCCGTCACGTTGAGAATACCGTATTCGTCGTATGTCATATCCCGGGCTCCTTTCACAGTTTTTCATCAGAGCTATTGTACCATACGCAGTCTTTCAGTTCAATGTTTTCTGATTTGTCCACATGAAAATTACCTACCTTGAAAAGGTGTCTCAGTAATGGTATAATTCAAAAAAACAAGCACAGGGAGGGAATTATGGTCCTCAATTCAAAGGATGTGACTGTCGGGTATCTGTGCCCGGAATGCGGCTCCCAGGTACTGGCCGTGTCAGGCCTGTTCTCTCTGTCGGCAAAGATGCTTAACCTGAAATGCCAGGAGTGCGGCAGGTCCAAACTTCAGATAGAGTTCAGGAACGACGACAGGATTCTTTTCAAGGTGCCCTGCGTATACTGCGGGGAGACCCACAGCTACACCATATCCAGAAATTCCGCGTTCAGCAAGGATATAATCAACCTGAATTGCAAAGTGACAGGCTTCGCCTGCGCCTACATAGGCAAACTCGAAAAGGTCACGCAGGCCATCAACGATGAGCAGGAAGAGCTCATCAGGATGATGAAGGAATATCAGGACAGCGGAGATTATCAGGATAACGTTCCCGCATATGACAGCATAGAGATCATCCATAAGATAAACGGAAAGGACGGGAAGATACAGGCCGAGCCCGGCAAGGAACTGATCGACCCGAAGTACTATGACGAGGTCGCCTACGCTCTTACCGAGCTTTACGAGGAAGGGTGCTTCAAATGCACCTGCGGCCAGAACAAGGGGGATTATTCCATCACCTACGACGGCAGCTCATTCATGATCCTTTGCAACAAGTGCAAGGACTTCATGTACATACCCATGAGGAACAGCTCTCAGATAGCGAACGACCTGCTGTACAAAGACAAGCTGGTCCTCAGCAAGGTATATAAGTCGAAGAAAGACAAATAAGAGAAAAGAAGCCCGGTCCCGTTTAAGGAGCCAGGCTTCTGTTTTTTCTTCGCCTTATTTGTCGAGTCCGAACTTCTTTATCTTCTCTCTCAGGAAGTTGACAGCCAGTTCGATGTCAGCCGCGGGATTGTCACCCACCTCGCGCTCTATTGTGAGGAATCCGTTGTACCCGGTAGCCGCAAGAGCAGGGAGGTATACGTCGAAGTTGACGTCGCCCTGGCCGAGAGGCAGTTCCAGATATGTCCAGCCCATCTTCATGAGAGCTTCGTGGTTTTTCGCTTCCTCGCTGATGGTGAGGTCGCCTTCCTGACGCATCTCCACGTGTTTTGCAAGCATGATGCCGTCTTTCGCATGGGTGTGCACTACGTACTTGCCCAGGTACTTGAGGGCTTCCTCAGGCCTGTCGTCAACGCACATGACCAGGTTCGCAGGGTCGAAGTTGACTCTCACGCCGCCTGCTCCCAAAGAATCCAGGAACTCACCGAGGACTCTGCCGATCTCCGGGCCTGTCTCCACAGCGAAAGTAGCCTCAACGGAGTCCGCATAAAGAGCCAGCTCGCGGCAGGCTTTTCTCATTATTTCCTTCGTTTCGCACTCTTCATCCGGAACGTGTCCGATATGGGTGGTGACGATGCCGCATTCCATCTTCTTTGACAGGTCAAGGACTCTCTTTGATTTTTCTATCAGTTCGGGATTCCTCTCGGGATCGGTGAAACCGAGACCGAAGTCTCCGCAGAGAGCGGAAACGACCATGCCGTGGGAATGTATGATATCAAGAGCTTCCTTGATCTTTGCGTCTGTCATGTTCTGAGGGCTTATCTCGCCGTCAGTGGCATAGATCTGAAGGCCTTCGACTCCGAGGCTGGCTGCCTTTTCGACGCCTTCTCTGAACGGAAGTCTGAACGAATCCAACATTGCTCCGATTTTCATCTGTTTCTGTATCCTCCTTATATGTGAAGAAAATTGTTAACTGAGTTTCTGCATGCGGACGTCGGTGCCGCGGAAGGGAAGTACGAAGTATTCTCCCAGCAGCCTGCTGACGATCCTCTGGTCATATTTTTTGACAAGCTCTTCAGCCGTCAGGTTCGTGTTGATTATAGTTGACTTGTTGTTGTTAGTCCTCTCGTTTATGAGGGAATAGAGCTTTTCCACGTAGAACGGGTTGTTCATCTCAGCTCCCAGGTCGTCTATAACGAGAAGGTCGCATTCTGTGTATTTGTCCGTATCCGCCGTCTTGTCCTTCCTGAACTCCAGGGCCTGGTAGTTCTCGAAGATATTGACCGCAGACTCGTAGATGACATAGTAACCTTTGTCGATCACGGTGACCGCAGTCGCTGTGGAAAGATGGGTCTTGCCGAGCCCGGTGGGTCCCATGAGAAGAAAGTTTGCGTACGTTTCGTCGCCAAAGCCCTCTGCGAAGGCTTTCAGGTCTTCGTAATGCTCCTTTATCTTCTGAAGGTTCTCTTCGTCCTCGTAATAGTACTTGAACGAGAACGTGTCGAACGACTGGGTCTTTGAAAGGTGGTACAGTCCCGATTCTTTCAGAAGCTCGTAGTTGATCTCTCTCTTCAGGCAGTTGCAGATCCTTATCCCAACGTACCCGGTGTCACCGCATTTGTCGCAGTAGTGCTTCAGGTCGCAGTAATCTGCGGGATAACCGTTCTCAAGTAGAAGGGTCTTTTTTCTTTTGACGGCGTTCTCATAGTCACGCCGGATCTCATCTATGGATCCCGTGTTTGAGACAGCAGCGGACAGTATCCTGGCTCCGGTGGCCTTTATGTACCCGTCCACCTCGGAGAATCCCTTTATCTTGAGGGAAGCTTCAAGGATGTTCTGGTCGAACTGATACTTGCTTCTGTTGTATCTCGACTCGATCGTCGCTTTTGCTCTGTTGATGCAATCCGAACGGCTCATTCATCAGACTCCTGTTGATTCTTCTTTTTGCTTGACCTTCTTACCGCGTCCTCGAAAAACTTTCCGGTATCGAAACTTGATTTTTCACTGGAAACGTTCTTTTTCGGCTTTTTCGTTTCTTTCTCCACGGCTTCCACCGTCTTCAGCCCATCCTTATACCAGTTCTCCAGGATCGAGTTTGAATAGGCTATGGAAGGCGTGCTTATGGTTGAAACTGTCTTTTCGTACGCCAGTTTTATAAGATCTCTGGGATAATGGTAGACCGTTGTCCAGTCAGAGATAATCTGTTTCTCCTTCGCCACGAGCGCCCTGTCTCCCCATCCGAAAAGCTTTCTCACGAAGTTCTCCAGGGATTTTCTCTCTTCCTGAGCTTTCAGGTCCTCCTCGAGTGCGGAATAAGTGGTTATGTTCCTGTCATAGTACTCAATGGCGAGTTTCTCGACCTCTCGCACCGTCTTCCTGTCTCTTGTGGCAGCCACTGAGCAGAGAAGGAGTATGTACTCCTCGGAGAGATTGTACGAGTCGTATAGGTTCACGATTATGGACGTGTCGGTGGTATTGAACATCCTCCCGAGGACCTGCTGAGCGGAGTTTATGAGCTCGGCACATCCGGGCTTCGTCTCTATGATATCTGCGAGCTCTCCAGCTGAATATGAATTCGGGCTCGAAAGCTTTCTTATGATCTTTCTCTGAGGCTCCTGCTCATCTTCTGCTGCTTTGGTCTCCTGTACGGCAGCTTCGCCGTCCGTGCCTGTGCTTACGCTTATTATCCCGTTCTTTTCAAGGGATTTCAGCGCTTTGTTGAAGGATTTCTCGGTCATGTCCAGTTTCTGCTGGAGTTCCTTTTCGTCAAATTCAGGATTGGCAAACACCGCTACCATGAGCTTCAGTTCCTCTTTTGACGCGTCCGGAAGGAATTCCATCACCGACTCGTAGGGAAGCGAGATTATTCTGTTTTTATAGTTAAGATTTATCTTCATGATCGAGAGTCTCTCTTCTGTCTTATTTGGTCGAGATATGCCTTAGAGCCTTCATCCGAGGCAAAAGCGTTGAGGGATGAATCGGCGATGATACCGGCTCTGAATGAGTAATATCCGGCTGACGCGACCATGGCGCCGTTGTCACCGCACAGCGGGATCGAAGGCGTTATCAGCCTTACTTTGCGGGATTCGCAGAGCTCTGATACCGCTTTTCTAAGGTGTGAATTCGCGGCCACACCGCCCGCCAGGACAAGTATCTCGCTCGGATTCGCCTTCATCGCTGCGTCGAGCTTGGTAACCACCCCTGCACACACCGTTCTGGTGAACGATCCGGCGATGCGAAGGATCTCGTCCTCAGAGAGAACGTCCGTTCTGTTCCTCTGTTTTTCGTTGTTTACGTGGTTTATGACAGCGGTCTTGAGTCCGCTGAAGGAATAGTCGAAGCAGTCATCGTCACCGACAGCCGGAGAGGGAAACGGTATGTATCCCTTCGGATCGCTCCCGAATTTCTCGAATGCTTTCTGTGCCAGCCTGTCCATGGCGGCTCCGCCGGGGTAGGGAAGACCAAGTACCCTTCCGACCTTGTCGAAGGCCTCTCCGCAGGCGTCGTCCCTTGTGGATCCTATCTCCGTGAAATCTATGTCCCGGTCGACTCTGTATATGGAAGTGTGTCCGCCGGACACCACCAGGGCGTTGTATGAATCCACCGAGAATACGTTCTCAAGATGAGCCGCTGCCACGTGGGCCTTTATATGGTCTATGGGTATCAGAGGAAGCTCAAGGGCAGATGCCAGAGATTTCGCGAAGCTGACTCCTACCAGCAGGCATCCTATGAGCCCGGGAGCAAACGTCACCGCTATGGCGTCCGGTGCCGGAGCGTTCTCCATGGCTTTTCTCACAACGTTGGTAATGGCTTCGCAGTGTGCCCGGCTTGCTATCTCCGGGACCACTCCGCCGTATAGGGCATGGATGGAGATCTGGGAAGAAACTATATTCGAATGTACTTTCATTACACCGCCTTCTTCGGCGCTTATGACCGAAGCGGCAGTCTCATCGCATGATGATTCGATCCCCAGTATTACCATGACTCTCTCCGAAACTTGTTATTGTACCTTTTTCTCCATCTCTACGGCATTTTCCTTAGGCTTTATGTAGTAGCCTCTTCTTATGCCGGTCTCTGTGAATCCTCTGCTGCGGTACAGTGCTCTCGCCGGCGCATTGGACTCTCTGACTTCAAGATAAACTGTCAGGCCGAATTCCTTGTCCAGTGAATCTATCGCACTGTCCAGGAGCATGCTTCCTATGCCGAGCTTCCTGTACTCGCTGTCGACCGCGATATTGAGGATCTCCGCCTCGCCGTCTATCTGCATCGTACAGACGTAGCCTGTCAGCCTGTCTCCGTCAAAGCTTGCAAGTATCCTGCTGTGCGGATTCATCATAAGGGATACGAAGCTCTCCTTCGACCAGGCATCTGAAAAGCTTTCTGTCTCGATCCTTTCGATTTCGTCGAGATCCTTTTCAGATGCTTCCGCAATAAAGTATTTCTTATCCATTGGAACAGAACATCTTTGACATTTCCTCATCTATCTTTTCAAGACATGTGAGGTATTCCTCCACAGGCTGTCCGAAGGGGTCCGGTACGTCATTTCCGAAGGACAATACCTTGGATGCGAACTGGGGAAAGCTGATTATGAGGGACAGTGCATGCCTGGAAGTCATACCGATTACAAGATCCGCCTCTTCCAGTATGTCGCTGTCAACGTTCGCAGATACATGCTGTGAATACCGGTTTTCCGGAGTTTCCTCCACGCCGTATCTTTTAAGAGCTTCAACAGCGTTTTCACTGATAGGATCCCCGTGGGTGAAAAGACCCCTTGACAGGGCTTTCATTCCATACTGCGCAAACCGGTGGTTAAAAAGTGCCGCTGCCATGGGCGAACGACACGTATTGCCTGTGCATACAAAGAGAATGTTTTTCGGCCCCTTGCCTTCAGTTTCGCTTTCCTTGAGAAGGGAAGGCGATACAGACCTCTCAGCTTCAAGAATTGAGCTCAATTATCTCATCTCCAATTGAAAATATCTTCTCTCAATATCCCATCTGTCCGGACAGGCTGTCGTCGTTTTCGATCCAGTCGAGGACATCCACCTCGCGGTAGTCATCCTTGGTATCTCTTATGAACACTTTTGATATGCCTGCGTTCAGTATCAGTCTCTTGCACATCATGCAGGAATTCGTACCGGGAAGTATCTCACCGGTTTTGGGATCCGTGCAGCACATGTACAGGGAAGAGCCCAGCATGCTCTCACGTGAAGCTGATATGATGGCATTCGCCTCGCTGTGAACCGAACGGCAAAGTTCGTATCTCTCGCCACGGGGAATACCCAGCTGTTCACGGTAGCACATCTTCATATCCGAGCAGTTCTTCCTGCCTCTGGGAGCTCCGTTGTAGCCAGTCGAGATTATAACGTCGTTCTTCACGATGATGGCTCCGAACCGTCTTCTCAGGCATGTGCTCCTTTCGGATACTGTCTGCGCTATATCGAGATAATAGTTGATCTTGCTTACTCTTTCCACGTCTGTAACCCTCAAATGTGCATAATACTGTAAGATATAATTATATATACAATAAATCAAAAATCAAGTATAAAAGCCCCTGAAAATCGCTCAAAATCGGAAAAATGGGAAGAAAAAAGAGACCTGACTATGCAGATCTCTATGACCCGTGGGGGAATCGAACCCCCGTTTACGCCGTGAGAGGGCGTTGTCTTAGCCGCTTGACCAACGGGCCGCATCACTGAGCGTGTGTATTATAGCACAGTGAAAAATTGATGTCAATATGAAAATTTCGTCTTTTTAAGGTCAGAAATCAGCCTTCTTTGGCAATGGCATAGACCTCACGGACCCAGTCGACTATCTTCTGTCTTTCCTCAAGCGACAGCTTCGATGAGAAAATACCGCATTTGAGGTACAGAGTATGGTCTATGAAGTTAGTTCCGGCCTCTTTTATGATCCTTATAACCTCTTTTTCCGCTTCAGATCCAGGTTCGCCGTCTATGAAAAGGGCAGTGGCCCTTGCTCTTGTCGGGATAAGTTCCGTGCAGAACCGTCTGACCCTGTCTTCGATCTTGTTTCCCTTAAGGGAAAGGCCTAAAACGACAAGTCTTTCGTTGTCACAGGGATATGAAGGGGGAATATCGTTAACTGAACAGCTGAACGCATGTCCGATGGCGTCAGCGTAGTTTGCCATTTTCTTGTTTGAAGTGGCGTACATGACTCTCATTTTGATATGTTCCATAGCAGATTCTCCAAATAATAAATATTTTGTATAATTAATAATTTGTTTACACTTATAAATTGTCCTGAAAAACGTTTGCAGGGAATCGTTTAGTCCTGATTTTTACAAAAAACGTCTTTTCGAGTTCAGCTTGCGTTTGAACCGGTCATTATGCGAAATCAGGGCTTTAGGTTGGGAACCGATCGTAAGAGTTTTGCTGAAAGCCGTATTCGAGTCTCTGATATGATCTGTGGGAGCGAATAGAATCCTTCAGATTGAAGATTTGTACAGCCGGACAATTTCTGTTGGATCCTGCAGAGCAGTTTTTTGCAGAGCGAACACTGGCTGACACATTGCTGTACAACGTATTGCGCAGCATGCAGCAAAACATGAAAAGAATGCAGCGGATGCATCGAACACCAATATTATATTTATAATCTACGTCCAGCGCAATGGGAAATTCACCAAAAGTGGGCCAGAAGGGCTTCCTGACCGAAAAAGGCCTGAAAACGCTCAAAAATGAGCAAAAACCCTTGCCTAAATTATACAAAATATGCATTTTGTATAATTATAATACAAGCAAACGGATAAAGGGCGTCGGGACTGAAGTCCTTCCCTCGGCCCTTTGTTTCGATTTTTACGTCAGAACACGTTTCCGGCCAATGGCCAAAAAACGGTAAATAGCATTTTTTTATTTTGATGCTGTTATCAGAATTCGATTCTCCGTTTTGAATCTATCCAAACCGACATCAGTTCGTGTCCCGGAACTTTGAATTTTACTTCCTTCGGTTTTTCCGTCGCAAGTTCTATCCACTGCACTTCCCCGCCGGACCACTTCGCAGAGACCGTGATGCCGCCTCTGGCCCGCAGATTGGTAAACTGTCCGTTGAGTTCAGCAGGAACGGCAGGAATTATGTTTATAAATCCCTCATGGCTCTGCAGCACCATTTCACTGATTCCCGCAGCACCGCCGAAATTCCCGTCGATCTGGAAAGGCGGATGCCTGTCCAGAAGATTCGGGAAGGTGGAATTCGTAAACAGAGCTCTGACATTACTAAGCGTCTCATCAGGCCTGAAAAGTCTCGCATACAGGTTTATGATCCATGCTCTGGACCAGCCGGTTCCGCCTCCTCCGTTTGCAAGTCTTATATCGATGCTCTTTTTCACAGCCTCGAAGAGCTCAGGAGTATCAGTTCTGTTGATCTGTTTTGACGGATAAAGTCCGAAAGCGTGAGAAATATGCCTGTGATTCGGCTCTGTTTCCCCGTATTCCTTATGCCACTCAAGAAGCCTTCCGTCTTTTCCTATCTGAAGCGGCACGATCCTGTCCCGTATCCTGATAGCTTTTTCGCCTTCTTCCGGACATATCTGCAGTATTCTCTCACATTCTGCGTAGAATGTCAGCAGACCGTGGATTATCTCGATATCCATCGTCGGTGAGATTGCAAGGAAAACACTTCTTCCCTGTTCGTCGTAATATCTGTTTTCGGGAGAAATGGACGGACCGGTATGAAGATATCCGTCCTTTCCTTCAAACAGATTGTCCATTGCGAATTCAGCGCATGCTCTGATGAATCCGTACGCAGTATCACGCAGAAAGTCAGTATCTTCATTATATAAATAGTGCTCCCACATGTGATATGCGAGCCATGCGGCTCCTACAGGCCACAGTCCCCAGAGACCGTCAGCGATCCCTGCAAAGCCGTATATGTCAGCCATGTGATGAAGGACAATTCCCCGTGACCGGTAGTTCTCTTCCGCTTCCCTTCTTCCTCCTTTATATATAACGGAGTTCATGAAGTCGAACAGAGGTTGAGTGCATTCGGGTAAATTCGCTTCTTCTGGCAGCCAGTAATTCATCTGAAGGTTTATATTTGTGGTATACTGTCCGCTCCAGGGAACGTCTGTACCTTCGGCCCAGATGCCCTGGAGTCCGGCGGGAAGCGATCCCGGCCTGCTGGAGCTCACCATGAGATACCTTCCGAACTGCCAGTACAGGGACATAAGCCTGTAATCCTGGGATTCCCAATCCCTAACAAGCCTTTTCAGCCTTATCCTGGTAGTCATCTCGTCAAGAGCCGGATTCTGCTCAAAAGCTATCTCCGAGCGTTTCATGAGGGCTGAGAAATCGAAGACGTGTTCCCTTTTCAGCTCTTTATAGTCGTATTCCTCCGATGAATTCATGAATTCACTGGCAAGCTTAAGATAATCTTCATATTTATATTGCGTGAATGTGCGCGAATAAACCTCAAGATATGAGGCATCTTTTACACTGAAAGCCTCGCTGTCATAAGAGATCTCACCGTCTGTCTGCAGGCGGAAGCAAATAACAAATTTGTGATCTCCGTATAAGGTAGTTCCTTCGGCGCAGATCCCGTTTCTGTCTATACTGACTCTTGCTGCAGGTTCTCTTTTATAGCTCACGGAAACATCGAACCTATTATCAGCGGTGTATCTGGCGCATATAAGATGAGCAGGATATGAAGCGAAGTATTCCCTTGAATACATGACGCTGCCGGAATCGTATCCGATCCTGCATACACCGTTGATAAGGTCAATGTCCCTGACGTAGTCCTCACATCCCGTGTCATCGTGGAACTTCAGATAAAGCTCCCCTGTATACTCGTACGATCTGATCCTTTTGATAGCGGACTTTAGGTTTTCCTCCGCCCACTGGTCAGCCTCATATTCCTTTCCTTCAAGGAACATACGGCGTATATGGTCTATCTTTTCCTTATATCCCTCGATCCTCACCTCTGATGGTTCACCGCTGCAGACGCTCTCCTCGTTCAGACAGATCCTTTCAGTACCGACAGTCCCGTATATCATCGCTCCTTCGAAGGCGTTGCCTATGGGAGATGCGTTGTCCCATCTGTCAGCAGGATTATCAAGATGGAGTATATATTCTCTCATTCGTTTTCTTCCTTTTCTTCCGTTTCTATCGGCTTCATCTTTTCAAATTTCGTCGTTATGTTGTGAAGCGGGTTTTTCTCCATCGCTTCCTGCATATGCTCGTTTGCGACATGGGTATAGATCTGTGTCGTGTTGAGCTGTTCATGTCCGAGTATGTCTTTCAGCACACGTATGTCAACCTCCCCCGACTGGTACATAAGCGTCGCTGCGGTATGCCTCAGCTTGTGGGTCGAGTAATTCTTGTTCTGCAGCCCCGCTTCTCCGAGATACTTTTTCACCATCCACTGGACTGTCTTTACCGATATCCGGTTCCCCTGCCCCGATAGGAACAGCGCAGGATCGTTTTTCTTCTTCGAAGGGGTATGAACCCTTATGGCTATATATGTTCTCAGAGCGCTGGCACAGGCTTCGTTGAGGTAGACGAGACGTTCCTTATTGCCCTTTCCTATGACCCTCATGGATCTCAGTTCGTTGTCGAGGTCCGTGATGTTAAGCCCTGCAAGTTCTGAAAGACGTATGCCGCAGTTCAGGAACAGAGTCAGGATGCAGTAATCCCTCTCCCTAGTCTTTGACGTTTCGTCCTCCACAACGGAATTCAGCAGCTCCTTGCATTCGTCGAGCGTCAGGTGTTTCGGAAGTGTCTTGGGTGTCTTCGGCGTCTCGATGATCTGCGCCGGGTTGTTCTCGAACAGCATCATTTTAGCCGTGCAGTATTTGTAGAACTGTTTTATCGCAGACAGTTTCCTCGCCCTTGCTCTCGCGTTGTTTTCCCTTTCAGATCCCACATATGACAGAAAGTCATATATGTCTGACGTGGTTATCTTTGAAAAGAACTCCGTATCCAGATCCCTTATCTCGATCTTGTCAAAGTCCTCCCCTTCCATGGGAAGCCCGTACTTCTGTGCTTTCATGAATCTGCAGAACGTACGGAGATCGAACATATACTCCGTTACCGTCTTTTTTGAACATCCCTGGATCACGTCCTTGAAGTTCGCGAAATTCACGACTATCTGGGGAAGCTGGTTCCTTATGTTTTCAGGCATAGTGCCTCCTCTGTTATATTTTGTATAATCTGATTATTCTTATTATACACGAAACGTAAGGAATATAATAGACATTCTGTTAATTTTCCTCTGTCCTTATTGTATTTGTCTCTTCAATAATATATTATAGACACAAACCGAAAAGAAACGAACGGAGCATATACATATTAATGAAAGCATTTTGGGCTGACAACGGAAAAACCATAGGAAAGACTCTTCTGAACCAGTTCGGCAGCGCGTTTCTCGGGATAATGCTGTTCATGGCATCCACTGCCCTTTCCCAGGTCGTGTGGCTTCCCTTCGTGGCAACGATTATCGCCACTGGCTTCTATGTCTATCTCATTTACAATGTCATGTGGGACAAGGGCGGACAGGACAGGATAAAGGTGGACGGGGGAAGAGGTGAAAAGAACCTGCTGAAAGGACTCTGGATCTCTCTCATAGCCAATATACCGAACATAATACTTGCAATCCTGATAACTGTCAGTAACTTCAACAAAAGTACAGACATGGTCGCCGGGACTGTCTACACCATATCCAAAGGTATCGCGATCGTATGGGAAGGCATGTACACCGGAGCCGTAATGGTCTACTCTCCTCATAATCCCATCATATTCTGGCTGATGATAATCCCGGCTCTTGTTGCAAGCACCTTCGGATATATCATGGGATACAACAACAAGAGAATTTTCGGAAAGCTTTTCGTCAAGAAAGAAAAGAACTGAACTTAAGAATAGCTCGTAAATAGAAAGGCACGGTCCTCTCAAAAGAAGACCGTGCCGTTTTTTTGTTTCCGGGTTCAGAATACAAGAACATATTCCCTTCCGGGCTCCGTCATAAATGAGGCAGTACCGTTAGTGCTGTTTTCAACAGGGGCCTCTGCACCGGAGATGCCTTTCAGTCCTTCGGCTTTCACTGAACAGATGCCTCCGGCGATCGACCTGACCGAAGCGGTTACGATTTTACCGTTCTTCCATTCGGCGGAACATTCGAATCCCCCTCTTGCCCGCATTCCGATGAAGCTGCCGTTCTCCCATACAGGTACCGGAAGAAATTCTATATATCCCCTGAAACTCTGAAGTAGCATCTCGCCTATTCCCGCGGCATATCCCATAACGGATTCAAGCTGTGAATATCTTTCGGTCAGCAGACTTGCCGCCATTCCACCTGTGCATTTTGCAGCTATTTTACGGCATAGCTCTGTATCCTTCAGCCGTGCTGCTATGCAAAGTTTCCAGGCTCCGGGCCATTCGTCAAGCCGGCTGCCGTTGTCGATCTTTCTCCTGAAAGCCTTTATGGCGCCTTCAAGAACTTCGGACATACCTTCATCGAAGAACAGCGATCCCGGATATATGCCGTGAAGGTACGGGACGCATCCGATCTGCGGGGATGTCTCGGCGAAATCCTCATGCCATTCCAGGAGCCGTCCGTCGGGACTGAATCTGTATGGCTGCAGTTTTCCAAGTGCTTTCCTTATACCGCAGATGACTTCATCGTCATCATGTCCGAACTCAGCCTGAGCCCTCAGAGTATTTTCCAGGACTTCCCTTATGTAATTGAGGTCTGCTGCCGACCCCCTGGTCACCGATATCTCGGTCCTTGTATTGTTCCCGTAGATCCAGTATGTTGTCTCGGGAGAAGTGGACGGCGCCGTAGTCAGGTAATCCCCGTCTCTGCACAGGAATCCGAGGATGAACTGTGAAGCTCCGTAAAGGACAGGCCATACTGTTGATTCAAGAAAGTTCCTGTCTTTCGTATATTCGTAATGAGTCCAGAGATGCTGGCACATCCACAACCCGCCCATGGGCCAGAAGAACCATCGGGCGTCGTCTCCGGCAGGAGTGGTCTTCCTCCAGAGATCAACATTATGGTGCGTCACCCAGCCTTCGGTATGGTAATACTCCTTTGCAGTCCTCCGGCCGCTTTCGGAGCACTCTTTAATAAGGTCGAACATGGGTTCATGGCATTCGGAAAGGTTGAACTGTTCAGCAGGCCAGTAGCACATCTGGACGTTTATGTTTGTGGTGTAGTTGGATGACCACGGAGGCCTTACGCTCCCGTTCCATATGCCCTGAAGGTTAAGGGCCTGTGTGCCGGGCCTTGAACCTGAAATCAGGATATATCTCGAATACTGGACCGCAAGGGTTGTCAGCGACGGGTCATAATCGCCTGCCGCATTTGATTTGAGACGTTCTGAAGTAGGAACACTTTCCATTTCAGGATCAGTGTCTCCGAGACTGATACCAAACCTGGAGTATAGTTTCCTGTAATCCTCCACATGCTCAGCCAGGGCTTTCCCCCAGGGTTTCGCGCCGGAGATACGGGAAGCCTGCAGCCTGACGATATCACCATGTTCCCTGTCCCGTTTGTTTCCGAAACCTGTATAGTTGGTGCCTGCAGCGATCACGGCGACAGCATATGTCGCACCGTTCACGTATATGCGTTCCTCATCAGATGATATCCTGCCGTCGGTCTCTGTTATCCTGACGCTGGATGCAAATCTAAGGGCATCAGACTCCGATTCCTCGTGGTATGAAAGAGATGGTTTCACAGGACTGTAGTTTGGCTCTGCCCTGTCTGGAGCAGTACCGTGCAGTACTATCATGTCCTCCTCTGCCTTAACGGAATGCTTCAGCTGAGAATCCGCTGACAGAGAGAAGCAGAGATCTCCGTTCAGAGCGCTGAACCGGGCATATATGAGCTGTTCCCTGAAGGAAACGAAATACTCTCTTTTATATGTGATGTCCCCGGCGGAATAGCTGACCGTCTCCAGGGCATTCTCAAGGTCGAGGGTCCTCCGGTAGTCATGGCCGTGATCGTCAAGCAGACGGTGGAACTCCCTGTTTCTGTAATCGCTGCCGGTGCCGA
>CACZSC010000037.1 GCA_902783755.1 uncultured Ruminococcus sp.
CCTTGCGGATACAGCCTCTGTGAGCATAAGCTCTGACGTCATAACGGCCGTCAGCCGTCACAGCCTACACGGGAACGGATCCTTTCGGTGTGAAGCTCCGGAGATGTATTCCCGCTTGCATCGGCAGCCGTTTTCACCGGCCACGGCCATCTCTTTGCCTCATGGTCTGCGGTACTTGTTCTCCATCTTCGCCTTTCATGTGGATTTTAGCATTTTGACCAAGATTTGTCAACGGATTTTGTTGAAACTTCCAATGAATATGGGGAACAAAAGAATGAAGTGTTTGGTCATTTCCCACATTTCCACTGGGCCTCGGCAGCACGCAGTGTGTTTTCCAGAAGCATCGTGATCGTCATGACGCCGACACCTCCCGGAACGGGTGTTATGGCCGATGCTTTTTCAATGACATTATCAAAGTCCACGTCGCCGCAGAGCTTGCCGCTCTCGTCCCGGTTCATTCCCACGTCGATGACTACGGCGCCTTCCTTCACCATGTCGGCGGTTATGAACTTCGGTCTGCCGACGGCTGAGACCAGGATGTCGGCCCTTCTTGTGACTTCGGGAAGGTTCCTCGTACGGGAGTGGCATACCGTCACGGTGCCGTTGGCCTGGAGGAGCAGCATGGCCATGGGCTTGCCCACGATATTGCTCCTGCCGACAACGACGCATTCCTTCCCGGTAACGTCTATTCCTTCATATTCCAGCATCTTCATGACACCTGCTGGGGTGCATGGAAGAAAGCAGTAGTTGCCGATCATTATTTTCCCGGTATTCACGGGATGGAAGGCGTCGACGTCCTTCTCCGGAGGGATGATGTCTATGACGCGCCTCTCGTCCAGGTGGGAGGGAAGGGGAAGCTGTACCAGTATGCCGTTTATCTCGTCCCTTGACACGATGGAAAGGATCTTTTCGGTCAGTTCCTCCATGGTGGTGTCAGCCGGCATCTCATGGACTTCGGAATAGAATCCCACTTCCTCGCAGCCTTTCTTCTTGTTTCTCACGTAGACTTTGGATGCGGGATCGTCTCCGACGATCACGACCGCCAGCCCCGGTACCTTTCCGGTCTTCTCATAAAGGGCTGCGCGCCTTTCCGCTATTTTTTCCCGGGTATCGCGGGATATGAGTTTACCGTCTATGATCTTGCCCATATACATGACCTCATCAAACGTTGAATCTGAACAGCACCACGTCTCCGTCCTGGATAACGTAGTCCTTTCCTTCGCTTCTCACAAGCCCTTTTTCCTTTGCCGCATTCATTGAGCCGCAGGCCACGAGATCGTCATAGGAAACGATCTCCGCGCGGATGAACCCTCTCTCAAAGTCGCTGTGTATCTTTCCGGCAGCCTGGGGAGCCTTGGTGCCCTTGACTATGGTCCAGGCCCTGACTTCCTTTGGGCCCGCCGTGAGATAGCTTATGTAGCCGAGAAGGGCATAACTTGCCTTGATCAGCCTGTCAAGGCCGCTTTCCTCTATACCGAGATCCTGCAGGAACATCTTCTTTTCCTCGGGCTCCAGTTCCGCTATCTCGGCCTCGATTCCCGCGCAGACGGGGATGACCTCTGCGCCTTCCAGGTCGGCGAATTCCTTGACTTTCTTATACATCAGGTTGTCATCGGAGACCTGGGCTGCCTCGTCCTCGCCGACGTTCGCCACGTATATGACGGGCTTCAGCGTGAGGAGGTTAAGATCGTCCAGCTTCTCCCGCTCTTCCTCGGTGAACTCCACGCTCCTGGCGGTCTTTCCCTCGTTCAGCTCCGCAAGGAGCTTCTCGTAGATGTCTATGAGGGACTGGAGTGTCTTATCGCCCCTCAGCAGCTTCGCGGTCTTGTCGATCCTTTTCTCAAGGACTTCGATGTCAGAATATATGAGTTCCATGTTTATGGTCTCAAGATCCCTTATGGGATCCACGTCTCCGTCCACATGGATTATGTCGGGATCCTCGAAGCATCTAAGGACATGCACAACGGCATCCACGTCCCTTATGTGCGAAAGGAACTTGTTGCCGAGTCCCTCTCCTTTGGACGCGCCCTTCACGAGCCCGGCAATGTCTACGAATTCCACTGTGGCGGGAGTGTAAAGCTGGGGATCGTACATTTCGGCCAGCTTGTCGAGTCTGGGATCCGGGACCTGAACTACTCCCACGTTTGGATCGATTGTGCAGAAAGGATAGTTGGCCGAGGGAGCTCCCGCTCCCGTCAGCGCGTTGAAGAGAGTGCTTTTTCCCACGTTGGGAAGACCTATGATACCGAGTTTCATCTTAATAATGCCGGGTTGCGGCCCTTTCTGAGTGATATTTGTTCAAAAATACTTAAATAATTGACAGGAAAATAAGAAATTTAATGAAAAATTTGTTAACAAAATATTGACAAATGGGAATCGCTGGGATATAATCCCATTGAACGTTTGATATAATGAAGAGTGTTCGCTTTTTCTGGAAAGATTATACACTCAGTTCGGTTTAGATTCAAGTATGTCCCGTGTTTTGCCAGAGCCATTTTTCAGCACCGCTTCACGGAGACATCACAGAACTGTCAAAGTTCGGATGTACGATTAAGTACGGCAAAATTCTGAAATTACTAAGGAGGTTGAAGATGAGTACAAAACTTCTGGTCATCGATGACGACCCCAATATCTGCGATCTGCTGAAATACTACTTCGAGAATGAAGGATACGATGTCAAAACCGCAAACGACGGAATAGAGGGACTCAGCTATTTCAAGATGTACGAACCTGATCTGGTCCTTCTCGACCTGATGCTCCCGAAAGGCAAGGACGGAAACACCATATGCCGCGAGATCAGGCAGATCTCTTCAAAGCCGATCATAATCATAACGGCAAAGGATGAGATCCTGGACAAGGTCCTGGGCCTGGAGCTGGGTGCCGATGACTTCGTGGTGAAGCCCTTCGACATGAAGGAGCTCTCCGCCAGGATCAAGGCTGTCCTCCGCAGATACTATGCAAAGGACGAAAAGACCGACGAGGAGACGATAAAGTTCGAGAATCTCGAGATATCCAAGAACAAGTACGAACTGAAGCTCAACGGCAAGGCTGTGGACATCCCGCCGAAGGAACTGGAGCTCCTGTACTTCCTGGCGTCGAATTTCAACAGGGTGTTCACGAGGGACCAGCTGCTTGACAAAGTCTGGGGATTCGATTATCTCGGTGACTCCAGGACAGTGGACGTTCACGTGAAGAGGCTCCGCGAGAAGCTTGAGGGCGTATCGGACAAATGGAGCTTGAAGACCGTGTGGGGCGTAGGCTACAAGTTCGAGCTTGTGCAGTGACAGATATAAACAAAGGAGTTGCGTGACAACTCCTTTAGCTGTTTTTCCCGTAGATTGTGATTCCAGAGGTGTTTCTCCATGTTCAAGAGCATTTTTTCAAGATATATGATCACTTTCCTTGTGATCGACATTATCATACTGCTGGCTTCCACATCTCTGGTCGCCATACTTCTCAGGCAGTACGATGCCCAGGACAAGTTCACTGTGCTTCAGAATATTTCCGAAACGACGATCGAGCTTATCGAGGAAGACAACGCAGACGAACTGGATATAGACAGTTATCTCGAGGACAATCATGAGAGGCTCAGCCGCGTACTGAAAGCGGTTGCCGCCAATGAAGACCATACAGTCATCCTGATATGCAACACCGAAGGACAGCTTGCACTGGTCTGCGGGAACGAGATCGAGACCAGACAGTTCACGTCAGGAAGCTCGTCATCCACGACCGGCGGCGTAAGCAGAATATCAAAACAGTTCCTGACAAAGGTCGACAACGAGAACAACATCAAGGATAACGCGAAGATAGACGGCCTGTTCAACGAGGATCACTACTACTTTGCAAAAGAGATCATCGACAGCAAGGGCGCCTTCAGGGGAGCTGTTATCTCGTTCTTCGTCACGGCTACGATGGACGATCAGCTTGAGTTGATCATAAGGACTGTCGTCATCGTCGCATTCGTGATGGCTGTTGCCAGTATCGTGGCAGCATTCATCATAACCAGAAGGAACGTCGCTCCGCTCGCTAAGATGAGCGAGGTGGCAAGCGATTTCTCAAAAGGCAACTTTGAAGCCCGCGTTCCCGAAAAGGGCAATGACGAGATATCGGAACTGGCCAGGTCATTCAACAGCATGGCTGACTCGATGCAGAGGCTGGAGGAATCAAGGCGGCTGTTCCTTTCCAACGTATCGCACGACCTGCGCACTCCCATGACCAGCATCAAGGGATTCATCGACAGCATACTGAGCGGTGCCATCCCCGAGGAGCAGGTGCCTCATTACCTGGAGGTGGTATCGTCCGAGATCAGGCGTCTGTCCCGTCTGGTTTCGAGCCTTATGGACATCACAAAGATCGAAGCCGGAGAGAAGCACTTCGTAATGAAGCAGTTCGATATATGCGAGATGGCCCGCCAGGTCATCATATCGTTCGAACAGAAACTCGAAGAGAAGAAACTGGACGTCATATTCGACGCCGAAGAGGACAACATGTACGTGATGGGCGACCGCGACGCGATCTACCAGGTGATGTACAACCTTTGCGACAACGCCATCAAATTCTCCCGTGAAAGGGGACTTTACGAAGTCGAACTCAGGAACATCGACAGGGGAAGCAAGGTCAGGTTCAGCATATACAACGAGGGCCAGGGTATATCCAAGGAGGATCTGCCGTTCGTATTCGAACGCTTCTACAAGTCCGACCGGAGCCGCGGCATAGACAAGACCGGCGTCGGGCTGGGACTGTACATTTCGCAGACCATAATCGAGCAGCACGGCGGAAAGATCAAGGTCGAGAGCGAGGAAGGCAAGTGGTGCCGGTTCGAATTCGCCCTTTCGAAGGAAATTGATACGACGCCGGAAAGAGTCGAGGAGGAGACGCCCGCAAAGGCTGGGCGCTGGAAAAAGAACAAATGACACTGAGATACACAGCCACCTGCCTATTCGGGCTTGAAGGACTTCTCGGGGAGGAGATACGTGAGCTCGGTTACGAGCGAGCGGAATCCATAGACGGGAGGATCACCTTTGTCGGGGACGAGCATACGGCTGCCAGGTTCAGCATACGGTCGAGGTTCGCTGAAAGACTGTATCTGAACCTCGGGAGCTTCCGTGCCGTTTCATTTACGGAACTGTTCGACGGGACCTATGCTCTCCCGTGGGAAGACATAATAGGCAGGAACGACAGGTATCCGGTAAGCGGGCACAGCATAAAGAGCAAACTGTTTTCCGTACCGGACTGCCAGAAGATAATAAAAAAAGCGATATCAAAGCGTCTCGGAGAAAAGTATTCGGTTTTGCGGCTTCCCGAAACGGGGATAAACTACAAGATCGAATTTTTTCTTTTCAAGGACAAGGCGGATCTCATGATAGATCTTTCCGGTCAGCCTCTTCACAAGAGAGGGTACCGTCCGGAAAGGGTCACTGCACCGATAAGGGAAACTCTGGCTGCTGCAATGGTCGCGATCTCGAGACCGCGGGAGAACGTGCTCCTATGGGATCCGTTCTGCGGTTCAGGGACGATAGCCATAGAAGCGGCCATGATGATGAAGAACATCGCGCCCGGCCTCAACAGGCATTTTGCTTTCGAGGAATTCCCGTTGTTTCCCGCAGATTCATACCTGAAGGAACATGAGGCCGCAGAGTCTGAGATCAGGGAGACCGGGTTCGAAGCATATGCCACGGACATAGATCCGGAATGTGTCAGGATCGCCTCGGAATCCGCTGAACGTGCCGGGGTTTCAGACATCGTTTCCTGCTTTGAGATGGACGCACTCGACATTGATACGATGGGAAGGCGGGGCACTGTGGTTACGAATCCGCCATACGGCGAGAGACTGTCGTCTGTGGAGGAGGCTGAGGAGCTGTACCGGGCAATGGGACAGGCTTTCAGACGCCTTGATAAATGGCAGATATACGTTATCACGGAGAACGAAAGGTTCCAGACGCTTTTCGGAAGAAAAGCCGACAAGATCCGCAAGATGTACAACGGTATGATCCCCTGCCTGTATTATCAGTTTTTCAAGTCCAAATAATTAGTTTA
>CACZSC010000038.1 GCA_902783755.1 uncultured Ruminococcus sp.
AAGAGGATACCCATGGCAGGAGGGCTAGCGGGAGGTTCTTCTGACGGTGCGGCGGTCCTCCTCGCCCTGAATGATATCATGGAGCATCCGTTCTCAGATGAAGAACTCAGGAGAATCGGAGCCGGCATCGGCGCGGACATCCCCTTCTGCCTTGTCGGAGGCACATGCGAGTGCTACGGGATAGGAAACAGCATTTCCCGTATCGACACCTACGCAACTCCGTCGTACACCATCCTCCTTGTGAGTCCGGGAGGCCGGGTCTCGACACCGGAAGCCTACGAGAAAATAGACGAATACATAAGATCCCGGCCGAAATACGACGGGAGCATACCGGATATCCTCGATGACTTCTTTGACGGGAAGATACCGGTGCAGCATCTGCAGAACGATTTTGAGAATGTGATCATCCCGGAAAGGCCTGATATAGCCGAGCTCAAGCAGAGGCTCATATCCTTCGGCGCATCTGCCGCTCTAATGAGCGGAAGCGGTCCTTCCCTCTTCGGCATATTCACGAAGCACAAAGATGCCATTGCGGCGTACCGCGTACTTGAGGACGAAGGCATAAAGTCCTTTGTCTGCAGGCCCTTGCTTAAATTCTAAAAATGCAGGTTTCACAAACCGCTGATTCATATTTATTCAGATTTTGTCAGAATACAAGATAATATATGCATGATTTGGATTATTTTAGATTTTTTATTGCATTTTTATTCAGCTTATGATATATTATTTGCGAAATTTTATTGGAGGTCATACCAATGAGTTACTTAAATGATGTCCTTGCCCAAATCGAAAAAAAGTACTCCTACCAGCCTGAATTTCTCCAGGCAGTGAGAGAAGTCTTCGAGTCCCTTGAAAAGGTGATCACGAAGAATGAAAAGCTGTATGAAGACAATGCGATCCTTGAACGCATCACTGAGCCTGACCGTCAGATCCAGTTCAGGGTGCCGTGGGTCGACGACACCGGCAAGATCCGTATCAACACCGGTTACCGCGTACAGTTCAACAACTCCATAGGTCCATACAAGGGCGGCCTCAGGCTCCATCCCTCAGTGAACCTTTCAGTCATCAAGTTCCTGGGATTCGAACAGGTATTCAAGAACTCCCTCACCTCCCTTCCGATGGGCGGCGCAAAGGGCGGTTCCGACTTCGACCCCAAGGGCAAGAGCCCGAGAGAGATCATGAACTTCTGCCAGAGCTTCATGACGGAGCTTTATAAATACGTCGGAAAAGACATGGACGTTCCCGCCGGTGACATCGGTGTCGGAGCCCGTGAGATCGGATATATGTTCGGACAGTACAAGAGAATGACCGGTCTGTTCGAAGGCGTCCTCACCGGAAAGGGGCTGTCATACGGCGGATCCCTGACACGTAAAGAGGCTACGGGCTACGGACTTCTGTACTTCACGGATGAACTGCTCAAGGCAAACGGCAATGGAATGGACGGAAAGAAAGTAGCCATCTCCGGAGCCGGAAACGTTGCCATTTACGCAGCTGAAAAAGCATCCCAGCTCGGCGGCAAGGTAGTCACGCTCAGCGACTCCACAGGATGGATCTACGACAAGAACGGTATAGACCTCGATCTCGTGAAGGAGATCAAGGAAGTGCGCCGCGGAAGGATTTCTGAGTACAAGGACGCGAAGCCCGACTGCGAATATCACGAAGGAAAAGGCGTATGGTCCGTTCCCGTCGATATCGCTCTTCCCTGCGCCACACAGAACGAACTGCTTCTGGATGACGCGAAGGAGCTCGTGAAGAACGGCGTTCAGTGCGTGTGCGAAGGCGCGAACATGCCCACCAGCATCGATGCCACAAAGTATCTGCAGGCAAATGGCGTCCTCTTCGCTCCCGGCAAGGCTTCCAACGCAGGCGGTGTCGCAACCAGCGGACTTGAGATGTCCCAGAACAGCGAGAGACTCAGCTGGACCTTCGACCAGGTCGATTCGAAGCTTAAATCCATCATGATAGGCATTTACAAGAACTGTGAGAGCGCAGCCGAGGAATACGGCCTCAAGGGCAACTACGTGGCAGGCGCAAACATCGCCGGATTCACGAAAGTCGTGGACGCGATGCTCGCTCACGGCGCATGCTGACCGGTCTCACAACCTATTAAACAGAATCACCCCCGGTTCAATTCTGAGCCGGGGGTATACTATTGCCTGTTTACATTCAGCTTTCAGTGAAAAGCGGAGTCGAGTAATAACGGTCCCCGCTGTCGGGAAGCAGCGCCACGATGACCTTTCCTTTGTTCTCTTCCTTCTTCGCCAGTGTGATTGCTCCGAACAGAGCCGCGCCGGAGGAAATACCTACCGATATGCCTTCTTTTCTCGCCAGGAGCTTTGCCGTTTCAAACGCGTCGCTGTTCGATGCCCTGAAGACCTCATCATATATCTTTGTGTTCAGCACGTCCGGAACGAATCCGGCGCCTATGCCCTGTATCTTATGAGGTCCGCTCCTGCCCTCGGACAGCACAGGCGAATCCTCGGGTTCGACCGCGATGACCTTGATTTCAGGATTCTGTTCCTTAAGGTATTCTCCGGTCCCTGTCACTGTACCGCCTGTCCCTACTCCCGCGACAAATATGTCGACCTTGCCGTCGGTATCGTTCCAAATCTCAGGCCCTGTAGTCGCTTTGTGGATTGCCGGGTTGGCAGGGTTCACGAACTGTCCCGGAATGAAGCTGTCCGGGATCTCGGCAGCCAGTTCCTCTGCCTTCGCGATTGCGCCTTTCATGCCTTTCGCGCCTTCCGTCAGCACAAGTTCAGCGCCGTATGCCTTCAGTATGTTGCGCCTTTCCACGCTCATGGTCTCAGGCATCGTCAGGATTATACGGTACCCCTTGGCTGCGGCTATGGAAGCCAGCCCTATGCCAGTGTTCCCGCTGGTAGGCTCGATTATGACTGAGCCTTTCTTAAGGATCCCTTTTTCTTCCGCATCCTCTATCATGGCTTTCGCAATGCGGTCCTTCACGCTTCCCGCCGGATTGAAGTATTCCAGTTTTACCAGGACCGTTGCCTCAAGACCCAGTTCCTTCTCGATGTTTGCGACCTCCACAAGAGGTGTGTTTCCTATAAGGCCGAGTGTTCCTTTGTATATCCTTGCCATGGTGTTTTTCTCCTTTTCTTTTTACCTTATATTGCCGCGAATCCGTTTTCCAGATCCGCGATTATGTCGTCTATGTGTTCCGTACCTATGGACAGGCGGATCGTGTTCTGTCTGATCCCCTGGTTCTGAAGTTCTTCTTCGGAAAGCTGTGAATGGGTCGTGGAAGCCGGATGGATCACAAGGCTCTTCACGTCAGCCACGTTCGCCAGCAGTGAGAATATCTTCAGATTGTCGATGAACTTCCATGCCTCTTCTCTGCCGCCTTTGATGTCGAACGTAAAGATCGAGGCCCCGCCGTTGGGGAAGTATCTCTCATACAGAGCATGATCCGGATGAGACGGAAGCGAAGGGTGGCTGACCCTCTCCACTTTCGGATGATTGCTCAGGAATTCCACGACTTTCTTCGTGTTCTCCGCGTGGCGGTCAAGTCTCAGTGAAAGCGTCTCGACGCCCTGCAGCAGCAGAAAGGCGTTGAACGGCGAGATACAAGCTCCTGTATCTCTAAGCAGGATGGCGCGAATGTATGTCACGAAAGCTGCCGGTCCCACTGCATCATAGAACGATATGCCGTGATAGCTGGGATTCGGATCTGCGATGTTCGGGTATTTCCCGCTGGCTTTCCAGTCGAACTTTCCGGACTCTACTATTATGCCGCCGAGGGTCGTTCCGTGCCCTCCGATGAATTTCGTGGCTGAGTGGACTACTATGTCAGCTCCGTGCTCTATGGGACGGATCAGATACGGCGTACCGAAGGTATTGTCAACGACAACCGGCAGTCCGTGCCTGTGGGCAATCTCCGATATCGCGTCTATATCCGGTATGTCGCTGTTTGGGTTTCCGAGGGTCTCCAGATATATGGCTCTTGTGTTTTCCCTTATGGATGATTCCACTTCCTTAAGGTCATGGGCGTCAACGAATGTCGTCGTGATACCGTACTGCGGAAGAGTGTGGGAAAGCAGATTGTAGCTGCCTCCGTATATAGTTTTCTGTGACACGATGTGCCCTCCGTTCGCAGCAAGGGCCTCTATGGTATACGTTATGGCAGCAGCTCCCGAGGCAAGAGCCAGGCCTGCAGTGCCTCCCTCAAGAGCGGCAAGTCTTTTTTCAAGAACATCCTGAGTCGAATTTGTCAGTCTCCCGTAGATATTGCCGGCGTCAGCCAGGCCGAACCGGTCCGCAGCGTGCTGGCTGTTGTGGAAAACATATGAAGTCGTCTGGTATATCGGTACCGCGCGGGCATCTGTGGCGGGATCCGCCTGCTCCTGCCCCACATGCAGCTGAAGTGTTTCAAATCTGTATTTGCTCATCTTTTGAATCTCCTTGTTTTTTGATTTTCCGGATACAAAAACAGGACCCGGGAACTGTCTGAAAAGCTCCCGGGCAAACAGGCTTGATAAAACGGCAGTTTTCTTTTGCCGTTATATCCGGCGCACGGACGTACACGATGCTACGTCAAACGCCCCAGCCACTTTACATGCCCGGGAGATAAGCATTCGACAATAACAGTATCCGTTCTGCACATAAGTAACAGAATTCAGCATGTCCTGCGCCTTCTTTCTTTCGCGTTTTCCGTATTATATCTCCATTCTCCTACTATGTCAATAGGTTTTTAGAAATATTTTCAGATTTTGTTTCCGGTCCTCTTTTCGTAATCCTCGAGAGCCTTCTGGATGGCCTCCTCTGCCAGTACGCTACAGTGCATCTTGTATGCCGGCAGTCCGTCCAGCGCCTCCGCGACCGCCTTGTTCGTGAGTTCCTTCACCTCGCTTACAGGCTTTCCCTTGATGAGCTCGGTTGCCATCGAACTCGAAGCTATGGCACTGCCGCATCCGAAAGTCTCAAACTTCACGTCCTTCACGATGCCGTCTTCTATCTTCATATACATCTTCATTATATCGCCGCATTTGGCGTTACCTACCTCTCCGATCCCGTTGGCATCCTCGATTATGCCCACGTTCCTGGGATTGCGGAAATGATCCATCACCTTTTCGCTGTATAAAGCCATCCTCTTATCTCCTTACAGTATGAATTCTTTCTTTCCTGCCATCAGGTCTCTCCATATGGGAGAGAAGCTTCTCAGAAGCTCCACCACTTCCCTGACCGATTTAATCACATAGTCCACGTCATCCTCAGTGATATCGTCTCCTATGGTCAGCCTGAGAGATCCGTGGGCCACATCGTGCACTCTTCCGATCGCAAGGAGCACATGGCTCGGATCAAGCGATCCGGACGTGCAGGCGCTTCCTGACGAAGCCTGTACTCCCTTGTCATCGAGGAGCAGCAGCAGTGATTCGCCTTCGATCCCTTCAAAGCAGAAGTTCGCGTTTCCGGGCAGTCTGTTCACCGCATCACCGTTAAGTGCTGAATGAGGTATCTGTTTCAGGCCTTCTATCAGCCTGTCCCTCAGGGCCGCAGTGCGCTCCCCGTTCACTTTCATTCCTCCGACAGCCTCTTTCAGAGCCTCAGCCATGGCCGCGATCCCGGGCACGTTTTCCGTTCCGGCCCGTTTTCCCCTTTCCTGAGCTCCCCCCTCTATCAGATTCGTGAGTCTTATGCCCTTTTTCACATACAGGAAGCCTACGCCCTTGGGTCCGTGGAATTTATGTGCCGACGCGGACAGCATGTCGATATTGTCACCCCTAACATCCACCGGTATATGCCCTACGGCCTGGACAGCGTCAGTGTGGAACAGCACCTTCTTCCGCCGGCATATCTCCCCTATTTCCCTTATGGGCTGGATTGTGCCTATCTCGTTGTTGGCATACATCACCGTTACGAGACACGTGTCATCCCTGATGGCCGCCTCGACTTCTCCGGGCACCACGAGACCGTTTTCGTGTACGTCGAGCAGAGTTACGTCGAACCCCTCTTTTTCCAGCTTCTCAAGCGTATGCAGTACGGCGTGGTGTTCAAAGGCAGAGGATACGATATGCATCTTCCCGTTCTTTCTGCCAAGCTCGGCAGCTGAACGTATCGCCTGGTTGTCAGCTTCGCTTCCGCCGGAAGTGAAATAGATCTCACCGGGCTGCGCCCCGATCGCGGAAGCGACCTTCTCACGGGCTTCTTCAAGCACTTCTTTCGCTCTCTGGCCGTGGCTATACAGGCTCGACGGGTTGCCCCACACCTCTTTCATCAGCTCCGTCATTTTTATCAGTGCCGCGTCGCTCATCCTTGTCGTCGCGGCGTTGTCACAATAGATCATTTTGTTTTTTTCCTTTTCTTCAGATCTCACCCGCATTATACTCCTATTCACCTATCGTGTCAATAGGTTTATAGACAATATTCCCGCTGCGTATTGCAAAACCTACTCACCTACTGTATAATAGGTAAAAATGAACTGGAGGGCCGTCATGATTTCGACAAAGGGCCGATACGCGATACGCGTTATGATAGATCTTGCGGAGAACGACAACGGCGGGTATATACCGCTGAAAGATATCGCCGCCAGGCAGGAGATCTCAAAAAAATATCTGGAAATAATAGTAAAGGACATGGTATCCGGAGGGCTCCTTGTGGGAGCCAGCGGCAAGGGA
>CACZSC010000039.1 GCA_902783755.1 uncultured Ruminococcus sp.
ATGTCAGAGACATACAACTGCTGGAACACGCAAAAACCATACTTACAGAAAGAAGGAGGAAGCAGGGAGAAGCCTAAAAGCTTTTATGCTTTTATAAGGAAGCAATTCCTCCCCCACCTGTAGAGGAAGGGGTGTCCTTGCTGTTTTTTCGATGAATAATCTGAAAGACATAACAGTCATAATCCCCGCGTACAAGCCCAGCCGCTACCTTATAAGCACGCTGAAAAGTCTGAAGGACGAAGGATTCTCGGACTTTCTGGTAGTAGACGACGGCAGCGGGTCCGAGTATTCGGAGATCTTCCGGGAAGCCGGGGATCTGGGCTGCACGGTCCTCTCCCACGAGAACAACAGGGGCAAGGGCGTGGCTCTCAAGACGGCCATGAAGCACTATCTGCAGAACCGCCGGTCGTCCGCCGGCATCGTGACCGCGGACGCTGACGGGCAGCATCTCCCCGGCGACATAAGGAAAGTGGCCCTCTCGATGCTGGAAAACGATTCCGTCGTTCTCGGATGCAGGAACTTCGCCGATCCGAAGGTGCCGAAGAGAAGCGTGCAGGGGAACCGGTTCTCCTGCTTCATGGTAAGGTTCAATCTGGGAAGAAAGATTTCCGACACCCAGACCGGGCTGCGGGCCATCCCCCGTCAGTACGTGGAACTCATATCCGACGTACAGGGCGACAGGTACGACTATGAGATGAACATGATCTTCGCCATAGTGAGGGAGAACCTCCCACTCAAGGAGGAGACAATAGAAACGGTATATATCGACGACAACAGCTCCTCCCATTTCAGAGTGGTCAGAGACAGCATCAGGATCTACAGGACGATCCTGCTGTTCACCCTCATGTCGCTGATCTCGACGGCCGTCGACGTGCTGCTGCAGGTCTTCCTTTACCGGGCCATGATACTCCACATGGCAGGTGTGGAGTACATACTGGTGCTGCTTGCGGTAGCGGGCTGCGCAAGGGCTATATCTATGGTGGTGAACTACATTCTTAACTACCTGTTCGTGTTCGAGCACAGGGGCGGCCTGGCATCGTTCGTCAAATATGTGCTGATCGGCATCGCGGTGTTCGCGATACACTCGATCCCGCTGGTGCTCATCGCCACGTTCCGCAGTCCGGGCATGTTCACTCCGGGCAAATACGCTCTCATAAAGCTGATACCCGCCTTCATCATCTTCCCGATGGTGTTCAGGATACTCCACAACACGGTGTTCACGGGCAGATCGACCCGTCACCGCGAAGAATGACGACATCTTGAGTAAGGATTTAAGTATGGAAAAGCAGAAAAAGAAGATTTCAAAGTTCAGAATAGGATACATAGCGCTGCTGGCGGTTCTGCTGATACTGGCCGTCATCGCGGTGATCTATGTGATCAGCCTTCTCAACAGATTCGAATCATCCCAGCCCGAAAGGCTGGTCGAGGCCAGGATCGCGGAGATGACGGCTGACGCGAAGAACGGGACTCTCTGGGACAAATACACGATGGAGGAACCCGTGGCTTCCAGATATGAGCCTACAGACATAAAGAAATACATAACCGAGGCCCTGGCTTCCGGAAAGGCCCAGTACAAGATCAAGCAGGGCACCTACACGGAGGATTCAGTCACCTACAGCGTGGTGAGCGAAGAGGGGAACATCCTGGCGGAAGTCGATCTCAGCGCAGTGGGAAAGCCCGAGACCAAACTGGTCATATTCCCCTTCCAGGACTGGAAAGTCAACTCCGTCAGGCTCAACTCCGAACCCAAGACTTACACCATCTATGCTCCCGCTGATTTCTCGGTTCGCGTGAACGGGATAGCGATGGGTCCCAGGGAAGCCGTCCGGGAGGAGGACGGGACCCTGAAATACACGGTCTCCGACCTTTACCTCACTCCCGAGATCGTCATCACATCCCCTGACGGGAAGGAAGCACAGACCAAGAAGTCAGGAACGACGGTCAAGACGGTATTCTACGACTACTCGCTCACCCTGCCCTCCACCCTTTCGGTCATGGTCAACGGAAAGAACAGCGCCGGATCCGACGTTCCGGGCGTTTCGGTCAAGCACACCATAAGGACGCTTGAGGATCCGGAAATAATCATAACGGACCTTTACGGCAACAGCTTCAGATATGACGGGACCGTCACGGTGCCCCTCACCTACTGCACGATCACGGCAAGCAACGATATCACGGTGACTGTCGACGGCATCCAGGTCCCCGAATCCGCTGCCACGACGACGGACAACCCGGAATACCAGACCGTGGCGGAATACGTCTCCGATATCCCGAGGACAAAAGTATTCAACATAGCGGTCCTGAATGATTCAGCGGAAATAGTATCCCGCGACAGGAACGGAAATATAATCGAAGCCGATTACTCGACCCACAGCGTCAACCTGACCTCCTCGATCACCGGATCGGAAATGCCGGCTGAGATCGCAGCCCAGGTCGATCCCCTTCAGATCGGCGAGGACTGGAGCCTGCTGATGTCCGCGGACACCGAATTCTGGGCGGTATCCCGATACCTCATAGAAGGCTCGGATCTGTATAACGCAGCCTATCAGTGGGCAACGAGCATAGATATCACATTCACCAGTATCCACTACCTGAAGACGCCGCCTTTCACAAACGAATCGGTGACCAATTTCAGACGGATCTCCGACAGCTGCTTCTCGGTCGACGTGTCGTTCGACAAGAACATGGTGCTGGATGACGGAAGAGATCTTGTAGACAGCATGAACAGCAGGTTCTACTTCGTCAACACCCCCGAGACCGGCAATACGTGGAAGCTAGTTCAGATAAAGGAGTTGCTCACAGATGCAGGAAACTAACAACATCAACGGCCGCGGCGCAGCCCCTGTTTCACGCAGCGCCGACGGCAGCAGAGTAACGGCGGATCAGATAAGGAACCGCATCGCACAGGCAAGACAGGGCCAGCAGAACACACGTCAGAGCACTGCCCCGCAGCAGGCTTCCCGCACAGCAGACGTTCCCGTGAAAAGGAATGTCTCTGAGGCAAGCAGCGTAAAACCGGCAGAAGTTCAGAGAAGCACATCACAGCAGGTCCCGGCACAGGCCCAGCAGAGACAGGCGGCTCCTCAGAATCCCGCGAGAAGGCCTTCGGCTCCCGCTTCCGGCACGGTCCAGAGACCGGTCCAGGAGACAAGGAGCAACGCTGTCAGACCCGTTTCCCAGACTGGCGCGACGGTGCAGCAGCGCACGGCGCAGAGACCTCAGAATGCGACTGCAAGGCCACAGCCTTCTGGAGCCGTCAGGCAGCAGCCTTCAGGCACAAGGCCTCAGTCCGGTGTTCCGAGACCTCAGACATCAGCCGCAAGGCCTCAGACTGCTACCAGACCTCAGGCAGCACAAAGGCCTCAGACGGCAACGTCAAGGCCTCAGAACCAGAGTCAGGCAGTAAGAAACCAGAGTCAGGCAGTAAGAAACCAGGCATCACAGGTGAACCGGCAGAAGGCAGTAAAAACCGAAACCGCGAAGCCGAAGAAGCTCACGGCAGGCAAGGTCGTGCTGCGTATCCTGCTTGTATTCTTCACTATAGTCATATTCCTGTTCGCCACTTTCATGGTATCCCTGAAATTCATGAGTTCCGACAGATTCCCGACTGCCCAGAGGACCCTCATCACCACCCTCCTCGAAACGGGACAGATGAAATTCCTCGCTTCTTGGCTGCTTCCCGCTGACAAGATTCAGTCAATAGTGGATTCGAACTCCATGAAGGAATTCAATGAGGAAGTGGATGACTCCCTAATCAACATAGGCGGCCAGGGCAGTTTCTCCGTGGACGGAAAACCAGTGGATGACGAAGAGGAAGACCTCTACGTGGTCGAGATCTCCGGAGCCAATTTCTATGCGAACATGATAGTCATTAAGGATCCCTCAAGGGTAAGCGTGGCCACCATATACCCCTGGAGGACGGAGGGCGTCACCCTTGACAGGATAGTCAAGGACAGCGGCTCGCTGGGCGGTATCAACGGAGGGCTCTACAACTCCTACAACAACTCAGGCGGGGCTCCCTACGGGGTGTGCGTCTCCAACGGCGAGATTCAGCTCAACGACCCATATTCATGGCCTGGTCTCGTCCTCATAGGCCTTACGGAAGACAACATACTTCAGATCATAAACATCGACGGCATGACAGCACAGGAAGTGGAAGATCTCATCCGGAACAAGAAGATCCGCGACGCCGTGACCTTCCAGGAGGAAAGCAGCGACAGGAACAACCACTTCGTGCAGCTTGTCATCAACGGTGAGGCCCGCGAGCTCAGCGGAATGGGAAGCGGTCTCAACCCGAGGACCGCCATCGGACAGAGGGCCGACGGAGCCCTGCTCCTTCTGGTGACCGATGGAAGAGGAAAAAATGGACATCTCGGAGCGTCCGCATCCGACCTCATCAACGTCATGCTGGAATACGGCGCAGTCAACGCAGCCAACCTGGACGGCGGATCTTCGTCATGCATGTACTACGGTGATGACTACCTCATGACGAGCGTCACCTTCTATTATTCAAACGCTTCGTGGAAGCTCCCGCTGGCGTTCGTGTTCAAATAA
>CACZSC010000040.1 GCA_902783755.1 uncultured Ruminococcus sp.
CAGAGTTGAAGGTCGCAACAGCCCGGGAGGCATTATAAAAGCTGTTCTGTGCAAAAATGGCGCAGGAAGGCTCATATAAGCCGGTCAGGCTGAAGAAAGACCAGGAGAAGGAGGAATGCTTTATGGCTAACACGCCGAAAACAGGCAAGAGCCGGGTCGTAAGGTATAATAAATGGGGTTATATCTTTCTTATACCTTTCGTAGTAGTTTATCTGGTATTCCAGATGATCCCGCTCATCACGACTGTTTACAACAGTTTCTTTGAGAATTACATGTCGGGACTGAAGCAGATAGGTCCCAATTTCGTAGGTCTCGCAAATTACAAGGAGATCGTTACGAACGGTGATCTTATCAAGTACACCGAGAACACACTTATAATGTGGATTCTGGGATTTGTTCCCCAGATATTCTTTTCGCTTCTCTTGGGAGCATGGTTTTCTGATCAAAGGCTCAGACTTAAATGTGCGGGCTTTTTCAAGACAGTCATCTATCTTCCGAATCTTATAATGGCAGCATCGTTTGCAATGCTGTTCTTCACATTGTTTGCAGATACGGGCCCGATCAACGCAACGCTCGTTAACTGGGGCTGGATAGATCAGCCTTACAAGTTCCTTGAGCATGCGGCAGGATCGCGCGGACTCGTTTCATTCATGAACTTTTTGATGTGGTTCGGTAACACGACGATACTGCTGATGGCAGGTATGATGGGTATAGACGGATCGCTCTTTGAGGCAGCTCAGGTTGATGGTGCGACCTCGACACAGGTGTTCTTCAAGATCACGCTTCCGCTCCTTCGCCCGATACTTCTGTTCGTTATGATCACATCGCTCATCGGTGGTCTGCAGATGTTCGATGTTCCTCAGGTCCTGACAAACGGCAAGGGTAACCCTGTCAGAATGTCAATGACGCTGATAATGTACCTTAATAACCATCTGTATTCGAAGAACTTCGGTATGGCGGGTGCCCTTTCGGTATTCCTGTTCATAATCACAGGTATCCTGAGCCTTATCGTTTACAAGTTCTCGGTACAGGACAATGTTGACGAAGTCAAGCGTAAGAAGTAAGGAGGTGAACCCGAATGAGACAAGACAAAGATTATAATGTTGAGGGCGGTTTGGGTTTAACCGTCAGACGAATAATAGCTTATGTTGTACTTATAATACTGACAGTTCTGTGCCTTTTCTGGTTCTACATCCTGTTTGTAAATGCCAGCCGTGCACACTCGGATCTTGCAAGAGGTTTCACGCTCATACCGGGCAGTTTCCTTCTGAAGAACTGGCAGGCCGTTATGGGCGGAACGCAGCCTATAGTAAAGGGTATGGTCAATTCCTTCATAATCGCTGCGTGCGCATCGGTCCTTTCCGTATATTTCTCGACAATGACCGCATATGCGATCCATGTGTATGATTTCAAGGCTAAGAAGGCGATATTTACATTCATCCTTGCAGTCATGATGATCCCGACGCAGGTTACGGCGCTTGGTTTCATCAAGCTCGTTCAGGGCATGAAACTCGAGGACAGCTTCATACCGCTTATAATCCCGGCTATCGCGGCTCCGGCAACGTTCTATTACATGAAGCAGTACATGGAGAGTGCGCTTCCTCACGCTATCGTTGAGGCAGCCAGGATCGACGGAGCAAACGAAGTCCGTACGTTCAATACGATCTCGCTTCCGATGATGAAGCCGGCTGTTGCGGTTCAGATGATATTCACGTTCGTGTTCAACTGGAACAATTACTTCACACCGGCGCTGATCCTGCATGACGACAAGAAGAAGACGTTGCCGATACTTATCGCACAGCTTCGTTCCGCAGACTTCTTGAAGTTCGACATGGGCCAGGTTTACGTGACCATCGCATTTTCGATATTCCAGGTCATCGTAGTTTACCTTTGCCTCTCGCGCTTTATCGTGGGTGGTGTAGCACTCGGATCTGTCAAGGGATAACGCCTGCGGCGAAAATCACAAAATGAAACACGGGGACAGGCACTTCGTTTCACAATAAAGATTTGTGAAACGAAGTGCCTGTCCCCGTGTTTCATATCCCCATGTTTCACTCTTTACCGAAGCAGGTACAGGTGCCCGGCGTTGTTCTCGTAGACCATGTCGTATTTGGCTTCGACGCTGTCGCTGATCTCAGGCAGGTTGTCAACGAAGCCGCTGCCGATTATGAGCCACTTCGGCGGGTTTTTGTCGAGCATCGTCAGGATGTCATCAAGGGCCTGAGGGTAAAGATCTATGAAATACGGGAGGTTTACGACATATCTGCAGCACGGCATCATGTCGGTCGCCTCGAAGATCTGCATGTCCATCATGAACGAAAATACGCTGTCACGGTCGCATTCGGGTATCAGGGCGGCCATATCCTCCGCGTTGTGCTGGAATTCCTCCTCTGATTCGAAATATCTGTCATACAGGACCGTACGAACCGTATCAAGCCCGCTTGGCACGTAATAGCAAAGATAAACGAAAAACAGCGCGATCGAGACCGCCTGGCGCCAGTTCTCGAAGATGATCATCGGATCGTATATCTTAAGGAACATGATCAGCGCCAAAAGAAGCGCCGGATAAACGGTCGCAAAGTAATAATAGAACGGCGTTCCAAGGTGAAGAAGGATCCATGTAGCTGCCGACATCGCCATCAGCGTGACGGAGATCTCCTTGGCCATCCTGTCACGGTGCAATATCGCAAATATGAAGGCAAATACGCAACCGGAGAGTTTCAGCTCCCAGGTGGCATTGAATGATTCGTAATAATCCGTTCCACGCGAAAATCCCAGCTTAAACACACAGAACAGCATATCCGACAGAGCCCCGTTCATGCCGAAGTAGATGATCGGCGGGAGCGCGGCAAGAGAAACCCCGAGTATGATATAAAGGATGTTCAAAAAGAAAGAGCGAAAATCCTTTGCGCACAGGTTGTGGTACAAAATAGCGGCTATGATACCGAGGATCGGCGCCGCAACGCTGATCTTGGCGAAAATATCAACACCGAGGCACAGCCCGAGAATGAGGATCGTGGAAAAAGGAAGCTTACTGAACGATTTTCGCCCCTTAACGACTGCTTTTAAGACAATGTAAAGGCAGGCAAGGGATAAGGGGAGCGCGAACTCCTCGAGGGTGTTACCGCCCCAGAGCGTCGTGATGTTGCCCCAGAGATAGACGATCATCACGAAGATGGCCTTTTTCTTTGAGATGAACAGGAGCGATATCTCGTAGATCAGGACGAGTGAGGCAAATGCGAACGGTATCTGTATGAGGAAGGCTCCGAGCCTGTCGTGGGCAAGGAGCTGGCCGATAGCCTCGACAAAGAAGAAATAAGGGCCTTTAAGGTCGAAAAAATCGCGGTACGGGACTTTTCCGGAGAGGATCCCGCGCCCGACGAGCGTGAAAAAGCTTGCGTCACAGCCGTACCAGAGCCTGAAGAACGGGCTTGTCCACAGCGAAAACAGCAGAAGATGCGTCAGGGAGACGATAAATAACCCCGTATATTCCATGACTTTCTGACGTACGGGGAGCTTTTCGATATCCGGGTTGATCGTGGCTCTTAAACGCAATGTGTGACCTCAACTTCTTTTGACTTCTGATGCGTATATAATTATAATAAGAAAGGCCAAATAATTCAATTGTTGTGACACTGTGATGTCGAAAGGAAGCGGCTATGTACGGACAGGAAACGAATCTGAGAGAACAGATCATCGAGGAATACAAGGATGACCTGACAAGACTGCTCAAATATCTGCCTTTTCTTGAAAAACGCGGCGGAAAGGACGTTACGCAGTTTTACGAGGGTGACGGGGAGAACAAGGTGATCCCGGTGCCGGTGTATGATACGACGCTCCTTCAGTTCGTCAAAGAAGCGCAGAAGACCAAGTTCATGTATAAAAACTACCCATACATATACCGCAGATGGGCAATGCCGACACCGAATGCCGAGAGGATCGCGATGGAATCGGCCACGATAAGGGATATGGACCTTTTCAGGGGGATCATCAGCAAATACGTCATGGAAGGCATGCGAAAAGGCAACATGTGGACGATGGCCGTTGAGGAGAAGATATTTGTGACGGCGCTTACGAAGATGCGCTCGCTCATTTTCGATTACAGCAAGGATCCCGCGGAGAATCGCCCGCGATTCTGAATGCAGATGAAACACGGGGACAGGCACTTTGTTTCATTTTGAGGTCTCACGCGGGGGAAAAAACAGGAGAAGATCATGATTTCAGCAAAAATGGAGGCCCTTGTA
>CACZSC010000041.1 GCA_902783755.1 uncultured Ruminococcus sp.
AAGACACTCTCAGTGGCGGATGCTTCCTCGGCGGCAGGAATGCCGTCACGGGACTGTGTTCCCACGGTGAGGAGATCGTCCGGTATCTGGAACGCATAGGAACGGTATTCACCGTCAGCAGTTCCGGCCGCCCGGCCCTCAGGGCCTTCGGCGGACAGTCTCACAAAAGGACCCACTACTGCGGGTCTTCAACCGGAAAGCAGATCGTCTCTGCCCTGGTCATGGAGACCAGACGGTACGAGGCCCGGGGACTCATAGTCAGGATCATGAACCGGCATTTCCATTCGGCGCTCATAGATGACGGAGTCTGCTTCGGTGCCCTTCTTTACGATGAAAGGGCCAGGGCCCTGGAGCCTGTGTTTGCGGACGCCGTTGTGATGGCCACGGGAGGCCAGAACTCCCTGTTCGGAAAGACCACCGGATCGTCTGCGTGCGACGGCTACGCGGCCGGCAGGCTCTTCATGCAGGGCGCGGTTCTGAAGAACCTGGAATTCATACAGTACCACCCAACGACCATGGTGACTCCCCAGAAGAAGATCCTCATCTCGGAAGCTGTCCGGGGAGAGGGCGGAAGACTGTTCTATAACGACGGAGACAGACGCGTATATTTCATGGAAGACAGGTACGGCCCACGCGGGAACCTCATGACGCGGGACGTCGTTGCAAGGGAGATCAGTTCCCTGGAATCCGGTCCGGAGAAACGGGACGTTTACCTTGACATCTCCTTCGCGGACAGCGGGCTCATCTCAGAGAAGCTTCCGGAAGTACGGGATCTCTGCCGGAAATACAGAAGCATCGACATAACGAAGGAGCCCATCCCCGTCACGCCTTCAGTCCATTTCTTCATGGGAGGGCTGGCGGTGCATCTGAACCACGAGACTAATATCAGCGGCCTTTACGCCGTGGGAGAATGCGCATCGATGTACCACGGCGCCAACAGGCTGGGAGGCAATTCCCTGCTGGCGGCCGTATACAGCGGCAATACGGCGGCGGACGACATATCCTCGAAGACCTCGCCCGGGCGGCGTCCCTCCTTCGAGGAGTTCGTCAGTGACGAGAGAGACAGCTTCTCCGGGATGCTGGCTTCCGGCAGCCCGTTCTCCTCTACCCATGTCCGTGATCTGCTGGCTGACACCATGAGAGATCATATGGGGATCGTCCGTGACGGCGGTAGTCTCGAGAAAGGCATCGGAGACGCCGACTACTATCTGTCGGTCATCGACCGCATCCATTATGACCCAAGCGTATCGGCATATACCAACTACAGTCTGACCGGGATACTGACGCTTGCCCGCGCAGTCCTGACCTGCGCCGCATCCAGGAAGGAGAGCATAGGCGCTCATTTCAGGAGCGACTTTCCCGGAAGCGGCAGCGGCCGGCCGGCCGCGACTCTGATCACATACGACGGAGGCGCCTACAGGGTAACAAGGGACGAGGAGAGGATATATGAAAATTAAGATTCTGAGACAGAAGAGGCCGGACTCCGAGCCCTACTGGGAATCCTTCGCGTATGAAGGCGCAAAGGACATATCCGTTGCGGCCCTTCTCGACACGCTGAACTTCAGCGACGACATCATAAACGATTCCGGTGAGATAACGGAAAGGATCGGATGGGAATGCTCGTGCCTGCAGGGAGTCTGCGGCGCATGCGCCATGGTGATCAACGAAACCCCTGCCCTGGCCTGCGAGACGTTCCTCCGGGATCTTGACGGGGATGAGGCGGTCATCAGGCCTCTGCGGAAATTTCCCGTCATACACGACCTCATAGTCGACAGGAGCTCCATACACGAGAACCTGAAAAATACAGACATGTTCATCGGGGAATACAGGCCCGGCGGAGGCGACCATGCCCGGCAGTACGATGCCGCGAAATGCCTCAAGTGCGGACTGTGCCTGGAAGTATGCCCCAATTACACGGACGGAGGATCGTTTTACGGAGCCGTGTTCGCGAACGACTGCTTCCTGGTCGCCTCCAGAAACCGCGACAAGGCCGGAGAAGTCCGGAAAAACTACGGCAGTCACTTCGGGAACGGATGCTCGAAATCCCTTTCCTGCGCGGACGTCTGCCCGGCAAAGATCGATACTGTCGCGTCAATGGCAAAACTCAACAGAAAAAGGGGATGACCGGGATGAAACTCATCGAACCCTCAACGGAATACAGGGATCAGATAATGAGGTACCGCAGGGACACTCTCGAAAAGGAAGGCACCGTTCACGGCTCCTGCGGCCTGGCCAGATTCGAAGACCCGGACGAATGGATCAGGTACACAGTCTCCTGCAAAGATCCGGGAACTGTGCCCGAGGGACGGACGGAGGCGACCCAGTATCTGTTCGTGAGGGAGAATGACAGAAAAATAGT
>CACZSC010000042.1 GCA_902783755.1 uncultured Ruminococcus sp.
CTCCGCTCCCTTATCGAGGGCCTCATCAGGATCATAATATTCGTGGCCTACGTCTGGCTCGTGTCGCTCCTGCCCGATATCCGCAGGACATACGAATACCACGGGGCGGAACACAAGTCAGTGGCATGCTTTGAGAAGGGACTGGAGCTCACGCCCGAGAACGCCAAGGGGTGCACCAGGTTCCATCCCCGCTGCGGCACCAGCTTCGTGTTCGTCATGCTGATCCTCTCGATCATCATAAACTCCTTCCTGGTCTGGGACAGCACCTGGATCAGGGTGGCTTCCAAACTGATCACGGTCCCCGTAGTCGTGGGGATAGGCTATGAGTTCATCAGATACGCAGGAACACACGAGAACCTGTTCACGAAGATCGTTTCGGCGCCGGGCCTCTGGATGCAGCGCATCACCACGAAGGAGCCCGACGAAGAGCAGCTGGAGGTGGCCCTCACAGCCCTGAAGAACGCGATCCCCGAGGAATTCGGAGGGATACGCGAGACTGAATCTCCGGCAGATGATCCAGCGGAACCGTCTGCGGAAGAAGCTCCGGAAACGGACCCGGAACCCGGACAGGGCAAAGAATGACAGTCAGAGACATCTCCCTGAGGCTGAAGGAAGCCGGGATCCCGGACCACATGTACGAGTCCCGCATCCTGATGTCCTTCTTTTCCGGGAAGAGCATGTCGTCCCTTCTGGCGGACCCGGGATTCGATCTCAGCTCAGAAGAGCTTGAGTCCGCGGTCCGGCGCCGGTGCGGCAGATATCCCCTGCAGTACATCATCGGCAGCTGGGAATTCTGCGGCCTCACCTTCGAGGTGGACGAGAACTGCCTGATCCCGAGGCAGGACACCGAGGTGATCGTGGAATACGCGCTGAAGACGGCAGGACCGGATTCGGAGGTCCTCGATCTGTGCACGGGCACAGGATGCATCCTGGCTTCTGTGCTGAAGCTTTCCGGAAACGTCAGGGGAACGGCGGTGGAGCTCTCGCAGGGGGCTGCGGCCGTCGCCGGAAGGAATTTCTCAAGGCTGGGCCTTGACTGCAGGCTCATCACCGGTGACATACGCCGGGACCTTCTGGAACCGGGCGACATGTTTGACATCATAACCTGCAACCCTCCGTACATAGACATAAAAGAAATGCCCTACCTCCAGCCGGAGCTGGCCTTCGAGCCGGAATCGGCCCTTACAGACGGAGGCGACGGTCTTTCCCTCATAGAAGCCGCCGTAAACAACTATTCCCCACACCTGAAGAGCACCGGCGTCATGGTCATCGAGCACGGGTACGACCAGTCCGAAAAGGTGTCCGCCATCGCGCGGCGGCACGGTCTGGAGTCCGAAGTCGTCCTTGACTACGGCGGACGGAAAAGGGGAGCGGCGCTGAGACATAAAGAATAAAAACTTCTCTGCGAGGTTTGAAATGAAAATAGAGATACTCGACACCACCCTGCGGGATGGCGAACAGGGAGCCGGAATAGAATTTTCTCCCGATGACAAGCTGAAAGTCATAAAAGCGCTGGACGAGCTGGGGGTATCATATATCGAAGCCGGTATGATAACGAACGAGAGTTCGGCCCGGTTCTTCGAATCCCTGAGGGACGTGAAGACGGAGAACGCCAGGCTGGCAGTGTTCACCCGGACATGCAAGCCGGGGGAGGAGCCGTGCTGCAGCGATCTTCTTAAAGCCGCTGCCGGGGCTCCGGTGCCCGTGGCGACGATATACGGCAAGGCCTGGCTCTACCAGGTCACCGAAGTGCTCCGCACCTCCCCGGAGGAGAACCTGAGGCTCATCAGGAAAAGCATTGAATACCTGCGGGACTGCGGCAAGGAGGTCATCTTCGACGCCGAGCACTTCTTCGACGGGTATTCCGATTCACCTGACTACGCCATGTCGGTGGTGGATACCGCCTTCTCGGCGGGGGCCTCGAGAGTAGTGCTCTGCGATACCAACGGAGGCAACCTCCCCGATGTCATAGGGCTGGTATGCCAGGCGGTATGCGAAAAGTATCCCAATATCGGCATACACTGCCACAACGACATGGGCATGGCCGCCGCCTGCACCGTATCCGCCGTGCTGGCGGGAGCGTCCCATATCCATGTCACGGTATCCGGGATGGGAGAGCGGTGCGGCAACGCCAACCTGAACACGGTCGTTCCGGTGCTCCAGCTTAAGATGGGGTTCCAGTGCCTGGGTGACAGGATAAAGGACCTGACCCGCACCGCCCGGACAGTCAATGAATGCGCCAATATCGCCTTTGACGAGAAGGAGCCCTTCGTGGGAGGCTACGCCTTCACCCACAAGGCGGGCTCCCATATCGACGGGGTCATGAAATCCCCCAAGGCCTACGAGCAGATCTCCCCGGGATCCGTCGGCAACGCCAGGAACCTTCTGGTGAGCGGCCTGTCCGGCAGGAGCGCCGTGATCGAGAAGATGGAGAATTACCTGTCCGAAAGGAACCTGGGGCTCACGAAGGACGACCCGCAGGTGAAAAAGGCGCTGGAGGCTATAAAGGAACGGGAATCCAGGGGATACGAGTTCGAGGACGCCGGAGCGTCCCTCGCCCTCACCATAGACGACGCCCTGGGCAACCGGAAGAGCTATTTCACGCTCCTCGGCCTGAAGGTGATAATAGACGAGGCGGGATCCATCGACAATACCGCGGACGAGCCCTTCACCGCATCCGCCGTGATCAAGATCGCGGTGGACGGGAAGGAATACCTCACCGCCGGCGAAGGGAACGGTCCCGTCAACGCCATAGACGAAGCCCTGAGGCGGGCGCTGGTCCGGTTCTATCCGGAGATCGCCACCATAAAGCTGACTGACTACCGCGTCCGCGTCCTCGATTCAAGAGCCACGGCGTCCTCAGTCCGCGTCTCCATAGAGACCACCGACGGAGTCTCGGTATGGAGGACCATCGGGGTCTCGGAAGACGTCATAAACGCCAGCTGGCAGGCGCTGAGGGACTCCATGGAGTATATTATAAGGAAGACACAGGAAAAGAAAACAGAACTTTGAAGGAAGGCAATTTCGATGACTACCGTAGCTATCCTGTTCGGCGGAAGATCCTCCGAATATGAAGTCTCTCTTGTTTCCGCAACAGGAGCATATACCAACATAGACAAGAGCAAATACAACGTTATCCTGATAGGGATAACCCGCGGGGGACGGTTCTTCCTTTATCAGGACGACCCCGCCCTGATCGCTCCCGACAGATGGACCGAGGGAACAAAAAAGATCCCGCTGTCGCTGGATCTTTCCGAAGGAAAACTGTACACGGAGACCGGCGGGATCCGTGAATACCTGGACATAGACGTGATCCTCCCCATGATACACGGCAAATTCTGCGAGGACGGCACCATCCAGGGCATGTTCGCGGTCTCGGGGATCCCGGTGGTCGGATGCGACTGCCAGTCGTCCGCTGTGTGCATGGACAAGGACATAACCAAGACCGTGGTCGGAAGCAAAGTAGGAGTCCGTCAGGCCAGGGCCGTGGTCCTGAAGAAGGCCGGCCATACGGAGGAGGCTCTCCGGGAGTGCGAGAGACAGCTCGGATATCCCATGTTCGTCAAGCCCTCACGCGCCGGCTCATCCGTGGGAGTCACAAAAGTAAAGGACCCGGGAAGCTTCGCGGCGGCTGTCGAGGCGGCTTTCAGGGAAGACTCAAAGGTCCTGGTGGAGGAAGCCATCCCGGGGAAGGAAGTCGAGGTGGCGGTGCTCGAGGAAAAAGGCATATACACCGTGGCCCATCCCGCGGAGATTGACAACGGCGGGGCGGAATTCTATGACTACGACACGAAATACATAACCAATTCCTCTACCTTCTACATCCCTGCAAGGATCCCGGAGGAGGCCCAGGAAAAAGTCCGCGGGCTGGCGGAAGCCATATTCCGGGCCCTGGACTGCAGCGGATTCGCAAGGGTCGACTTCTTCTACACGCCGGAAGGGGATCTGGTATTCAACGAGATCAACACGCTTCCGGGCTTCACCCCCATCTCGATGTATCCGAAGATGATGATAAACGAGGGCATCAGCTATTCAGAACTGCTGGACAGGCTGATCAGAACGGTGCTCTGACGCTGAAAACACTGCGGGGCATGGGTCTTTGTGACCCATGCCCCTGTTTTTCATCTCTGGCCGTAGCCGTCTATGTCGAGTCCCTCGAGGACCCTCGGAGTATCGTTCTTGACCTTGTCTATCAGGTCATTGGACGTATAGAACTCGCCGAAGTCGTTCACCACCACGAACACTTTTCCGGTGCTGAGCTTCCCGGTGGATTCCTCGTAATACTGGTAGAATCTGTAATCGTTCGAAGTCCCGTCAGTCAGTTCTATATGCATCTTCATCAGAAGCCTTGATTCGTCCGCGATCAGGGCTTCCCTGTCCTTCTGGTCCAGATTGGAATATGCCTTGTTCGTTATATTCAGCAGGGTCAGGTAATACTGCCTGAAGTTCCTTGCATACTTGTTCTCTATGACGGTCCCGGAGTTCCTTTCCTTCACTTCGAGCGTGACGTTCCCCTGCTCGTCGGTACCGTGGGTAAGGACGAAGTCCACGTCTATGCCGTCCGGGGTCTCGATCGTTATCCTCCTTACGCTGCCGATGTTCTCGTAGAACGGATTGCTCTGGATCCACTTGAACTCGGTGTATTCCAGCCATTTGAGAGTCTCGGCGGGAACGCGGCAGACGATCTGGTATCCGAAGAGATTGGATACCGCGTAGTAGCAGTCGTCGGCCTGCTTCGAGGAGATTATGACGTAGAACTCGCTCCCTCCGAACTTATAGTACACCGTATATGCCGGCGAAAGGAGGCCGAATTCCATGAGGACCCCGTCTGTGGGATTCACCGCCACCGTCTCGTCCCCCTTGAGTTCCACCAGGGAATAAAGGGCGTCAAGGTAGGTGTCGGAGTTTATATCGTAATACTCCCTCTTTTCCTTTTCGGGATATGGATACAGCAGGGTCAGCTTGAGGATCTCGTCCGTATCCCTCGAGGTCCTGTCCACCGCCACGAACATCTCCTGACCGTGCAGGAGCACGAAATCGTCCGCAAGATAGTAGTCGTTCTGGGTCATGCCGTAAGTCAGGAGCGGGTCCACCAGGCTGTATCCCGGTTTCAGGATCGTGTCCTCAAGGGTGGTGCTCACGATATAGACCGCGTTCCTTCCCTCGAGGGAGGCGTAGTATCCCGCGTGGGACAGCAGCTTGTCGCCCACGTTGATGGTGTGCTTCTCCCCCGTGTTCGTCTCTATGGTCCAGGACGCCTGGGGACTGTCGAGGCCGTAGACGGCCCATTCGTCGTCGCTGAGGTCTCTCGAGATCCTCGACATGGCCACCGGAGTGCCGGCGGTCACCACCAGGCTCGAGAATTTCTCCGCATCGAACTGCAGCCCCGAGGTCCCCTTCAGCTGGAAGGCGTCGGAGGAGTCCCTGTATATCTCGTATCCGCCCTGGGAGTTGGTCACTTTGATGGACTGTATCTCAGATCTCTTGACAGGCTGGAAGATATAGAAGTTCGTCAGCTTGTCGGTGATCTTCACTTCCCCGTCCATGAGGTCGAGATCCACTCCGCTGTCATCGTCTCTGAGCAGCGGGGCAATGAAGACGAAATATACCGTGAGGAGCACGGCGAACAGGGCAGCCAGGACTATTATCAGGATTATCCTTTTCTTCGCGTTCATC
>CACZSC010000043.1 GCA_902783755.1 uncultured Ruminococcus sp.
GACCTCCTCCGCGCCCTCGGTGATCATGAAAACGTTGTCGCTCGCCTCCGACAGGGCCTTGGCGTATTCGCATTGGTGCGGGGTCACGGCCGCCACCCATCTCGCCGCCGCCTCCGGCTCCATGAAGGAAGCCATCATGAAGTTCTCCATGCCCATCAGGAAGCCGGCGACTCCGCTCGGGCCGACCATGCACGATGTCAGGAACAGCTCGGGATGCTCCTCCGAGAGCCTTCTGGCCACCTCTATGTGCATGGCGCATCTCCCTCCCTCGACGAACTCGTCCGCCGGCATGAGGTCGGGAAGGTCATCCAGATCATCCGTCATCCAAGGGGAGCCCGTCACCGCCGGCTGCCTTCCCTTCGCGTCGCGGTCCACGGTGCATCCGAGCCTCTCGGCCTCCGCCGTTATGTCGAACGGTATCCTGACGGTGGCGAACCCGAACATCCTGGAGGGCTGCAGGGCCAGCTCCGCCATCTTCTCCGCGTCGAAGTTGGCCTCCGGCCATCCGGCTCCGCAGGCGGCCATCTGGCCGAACGTGGCGGTCTGGGAGAACAGCGCCGGGGGAGGGGCCCCCTCATGCTCCCCGTTCATGGCGTCAACGATCTCCTGCTTGGATGTCATGCCCGAGTCACCGCGTTGCTCATAGATAATCGGTGGCCGTCCTTCCTCGGCGGTCCTGGCGATACCCTGATAACGTACCAAGCGGTTTTATCGTGCATGTTCGGCCGTCGTTACAATCTCATCTGCAGCTTCGGATTCGAGACCGAGAGAACGAAATACAAGCCCGGGGAGCCTGTCTGCGTCACGTTCTCGCAGTTCGCCACCGACACCAACTATACCTTCCATGTCGACGTGGACGACGTGGACATAAAATACGAGGACGGGAAGGCGATCATACGGTTCACGATGCCCGACCACGACGTGAACGTCGGATATTCCTGCAGGAACACAATGTACAGGCCGACCTCCGGGCCCGGTTTCTTTGGCTTCGGGGGCACCGAAGGCGAGATGAAGGTCGTCGACGACACCGAGAAGAAGGACGAGGCCCCCTTGCAGGAGGGGGAGTGGGTATGCGCGTCATGCAAAGCCAGGAACTTCGGGAAGTTCTGCTGCGAATGCGGATCCCCCAGGCCGAAGTGAGACGATGGCATCGCATCAGGAGACTCTGGACGCGGTGAAGGCCGTACTGCCGGACGTCACCCATCGCAAGATGATGGGGGAGTACCTCCTGTACCGGGACGGCGTCCTCTTCGGCGGAATCTACGACGACAGGTTGCTTCTGAAGATCACCAAGTCCTCGGCAGCCATCCTCAGGGATTGCCATCCGGCCTTCCCATACGAGGGCGGAGGGGAGATGATACTCTTCCCGGAGCCCTACGACGCTCCCTTGCCACAGAAGGTCGTCGCATCGATGACGGAGGAGCTGCGGAAGCCTAGGCGGCACAGTCGAAACCCTGTTCTGTACCAGGCAGGGCGAAGTCATCATGATGACGGAAGCGATGAATCTTCGTGTTCCGCGGGAATCGAATCGGGGAATCTTTCCGGAGGGCTTCCCGGGTCATCCGATCAGAAAGAGTCGCATCAGCCAGCCTGTTTGCAATCTGAATTCCACGGCTGTATAATTCAATTGAAACTGAATTCCACGGCTGTATAATTCAGTTTAAAGTGAATTCTACAGGAATATATATTTGTAGAATCTTCAGTGGAGCGTGAAGCGCAAGATCTACGACCAGCTCTTGAGTTGGAAGGCCGACCGCAACGGCACATGTCTGACCGTGAAGGGGCAGAGGCAGATAGGAAAGACCTACATCATTGAGAAATTCGCATCCGACAACTACCGCCATGTAGTCAAGATCGATTTCTCGGTGAATCCGGAGTTCAAGAGCATCTTCGAAAATGGATATGACTTAGGGTCGTTGGTCTCAGCCATCGAACTCAAGTTCGGTCTCGACCCGATCGTTCCCGAGGACACCTTGTTCTTCTTCGATGAAATACAGGATTGCCCGGATGCGCACGCTTCTCTGAAACAATTCGCCATAGATGGCCGCTATCACGTCATAGCATCAGGCACGCTACTTGGTGTGACCAACGTGATGTCGCACAGGAAGAAGGACGAGAGGCCCCTGTCTCCGATGGGATATGAGAGGGTCCTTGTGATGTATCCCATGGATTTCGAGGAGTACCTATGGGCCGTGGGATTCCCGATAGACAAATTGGATTCCGTGAAGAAGCACATCTCAGACAGGACGGAGCTCACGTCCACGGAGCTCGAGGTGGTTTCCGGCCATTTCAGGGATTACATGATAGTGGGCGGGATGCCAGCAGCCGTAAGGGATTTCGTGAAGAACGGATCGTACGCGGAAGCGGGAATACAGCAGGACAACATACTCTCCAACTTGATCAACGATATCAATCGTTATAATGATCCAGTCAACGCCCTGAAGACGCAGAAGTGCTTCGAGTCCATCCCCGAACAGTTGTCCTCCGGCAACAAGAAGTACCATTATTCGAGGGTCGAAAACGGAACCGGCTCCCGTGGTTCGGCGCAGAAGTATTTCGTGAACCTGATGTGGATAGAGGAGGCCGGATACGGCAACTTCTGCTATGCCCTGGAATCTCCCGAATTGCCTTTCAGGAGGATTCCCGACTCGTTCAAGGTCTATTTTTCTGATACAGGTCTTCTGATACGCATGATGGGAAGGTCCGCGGCCATCGCGGTGTATGACGGGCGTTCGGAGTACAACCGCGGCGCGCTCACGGAGAACGTCGTGGCTGAATGCCTCATGAAATGCGGAATCAAACCGCATTACTACCGCAAGAGCAGCGGAACATCGCAGTTGGAGATCGATTTCGTGGTGGATCTTCTAGGCGAATCGGCCGTCATCGAGGTGAAATCCGGGAAGTCCAGGGAATCCCCGTCGATCGAGAAGGCAGGTCGTTTATTCCATGTCGACCGCCGCATCAAGCTGGAGAACGGGAACATCCGCATGGACGAAGACGGGATAGAGCACTATCCGCTGTTCGCCGCCGCCTTCATCAGGCTCCTGGAAAGGGAATGGGACGGGCCCGAATTCTGAACGCCTTGCTTATGCGTCCTTGTCCTTCCCGATGAGATGTCCGAATCCGAGAGGAGTAATGTTCCAGCGTCTGTCCTCGTCCGAGTCGGCGTTTGTATACGTAACGCGCGCCCTTGGTGTTGCCGATCTTATCGCTCCTGCCCTCCGACAGCAGATTCTTCACCTCCTTCTGGATGGTGTGGATGCTGACGTCCTTCAGCACCATCTGCAGTTGCTTCAGAGACATCGGCGCCGCGCCCTTCTTAAGGAC